>NZ_JBNYXZ010000008.1:0-283061 GCF_051380935.1 Janthinobacterium algoris
GACCAGCTTTACTGCTTCTTCTCGAAGCTCTGGCGTGTATGTTGTTGAGCGTTTCATATGTTCTCCAGTTGGTGAAGTTTGCCAAACAAGAGTGTCCGAAAAAGTCAGGGTACCTCATTGCTGCTATTAAATTCTGAATAGCCTAGGCTGCTTGTCCTTTGAACGAATAGGCAAAGTGGTGTCGAAGCAGGTTTGGTCAAAGCGCAACAGCCACCGAAACGAGGTCGGTGCAGCCCTGGCAAAACGGCTACGCGTTGCTTTGCCGTCTGAATCCAGAAATTCAAGGTACCTTCTCCGGTGTTTTTGCGGCGCTGCCTCCGGAGGGGGCCGTGCTTGCTGAAATGGTGTGCAGTCCATCGTCGCTTGCCAGTGGCAATGTTGATGAAATGCCTGCCAGGAGCCGAATAGCCAATCTACCAGGAGCAAGTTGTGGATGGGCGAGCGCGCTGGTGCCAGATGAATAAAACTGCGCTGCAAGATGGCGATACAGGATGGGCGCCGCCGTGTTTGAATTGCGGGACTGTTTTTACAGAGACGTGCGCGGCCAGCGTTCCAGGTCATCGAGCAAGGAGCATGCTTCTGCCGATCATCACGCACGTAGTTCCAACGCCGCCCGGTTTTGGTTTTGCCGTTGTCAGGCGCGAGCACTAGTACTGGCGTGTCATCGGCATGCAGTTTGACGCCAGCCGGTACGTGTTTACGGATGGCTTCGACCAGCGGGCGCAGCAGCGCGCTGGCAGCTCCGACCCAGCTGGACAGCAGGGCCCGTCCAGCTCGACACCTTCGCGTGAGTGGATCACCGACTACAGGTACAACGGCAGGTGATCTCTTGGCCGCCGGCACGTGCGCCAGCAGGCCGGGAGCGGCGATGCTGCGCGCAATCGGCCGGCTGGAAGCGTCCCGGGCAAGCCTCTATTTTGGAGCACCATGCTGTGTCGACCGATCGCGTCTCACTCCACCCGCAACTCTGGCTCCCCATGCATCGCTCTCAATGGGCCCTCGCGCGCCATCAATTCATCGTAAGTCCCGTCCTCTACCACGCGGCCCTCCATTAAGACAATCACTCGATCCATCGCTTGCAGCGCCCGCAACCGGTGCGTGATCAGCAGCACAGTACGCGTCCCGCCGCGCCGGGCCAGAGCCTCCAGTAACTCTGCTTCGCCAGTTTGATCCAGTGCGGAAGTTCCCTCATCAAGAATTACGATCTTCGGATCCGTGTGTAACGCCCGAGCGATCGCTAGACGCTGACGCTGGCCGTGCGAGAGTACGCCGCCCGCACTGCTCAGTTGCGTCGCATACCCTTCCGGTAAGCGCTCAATGATGTCGTGCAGTCCGGCGAAAACCGCTGCACGCACTACCATGCTGGTCGCAGACTCGGGTGCTGTCGCGGCAATGTTTCGATGTACTGTCTCATCAAAAACGGTCGGTGTTGCTTCCAGTACCGCTATGTGGCGCCGCACTTGAAAGGTGTCTAGCCCCGACACATTGCGGCCGTCTAGCAACACGCGACCCGAGCGCGGTGTATACAACCCTTCACACAACTTGGCCAGCGTACTTTTGCCGCTGCCGGGCAAACCGACGATTGCGACGCGCTCCCCTGGTCGAATGCGCAGATTGACATGCTGCAGCACGTCTTCGGCCGTATCGCCATACCCGAAACTGACGTCCGCGAATTCAATGCCGCCGCGCAGCGGTGTAGTGGTCGTCAGACGACGCCCCCTTTGTTCGGTACGCTGGTCGTGGATCTCCCGCAAGCGCGACCAAGCGCCGCGCAATTGCGACACATCCAGCCACACTGAAGACAGTCGCACCGCCGGCTGCGCCACGCGGTTACTCAGCATGACCACAGCGAAAAACATGCCCATTGTTAGTTGCTGTTGCATCACCATCCATGCGGACAAGCCCATTACGCCTGCCGCGCCGACCTTGAAGCCGGCCGTCAAAGTTTCCTGTACCAGTTTGCCCGCATGGTGGTGGGTGGCGCTGCTGTTTAAGTAATGCTGCCAGGCGCCCCGCCATTCGTTGTGGGCCTGCGCCTCAAGCGCGCTGCCTTTGATCTCGCGAATGAATAGCAGCTTATCGATCAGTAGTGACTGTACCTCGGTGGCACTGGCTTGGCGCGACTCCTGCTGCTGCTGCAGCCACGGTCCCATTACCCACGCCGTGACAAAGAACACCAGGACCATGCCCAGCATCAGCATCGCCAGCCATCCGCTGTAGAGGAAAAGCATACCGATAACCAACATAGTAAAGACCATGTCCAGGCATAGTGTCATTAGTCCACCCATCAGGAAATGGCTGACCGATTCCAGTTCCCGCACGCGTCCAGCAACTTCGCTAGGGCGCCGGGTTTCGAAATAACTGAGTGGTAACGCGAACATATGCCGCACCGTGGTCGATCCCAACTCCAGATTCACGCGTTCACCGACTTGCTGCATCAAGTGGCTGCGGGCCAGGCCAAGCGCGAGTTCCAGTAGCGCAATTACGATGAGCGCTCCCATGATCAGCAGCAGGGTATGCTTGCTCTGGTGTACCAGCACCTTGTCAGTGATGAGCTGAAACATTAGCGGTCCCAGCAACCCTAAAGCCTGCAACATTGCCGAAGCCAGTACGATCTCACTCATCGCAACGCGATGGGTTCGCAGGCTCTCACTTAGAAATTGCCGCAACTGCAGGCCCTTTGTCTTGCTTCGCCCCACAGTGATGACGCTCGTTGAAAAAAGTCGTTCATTCAACTCAGTTAGCGATAAGGTAATCGGTCGAGGATGCGTCAACCGATCACCATCGGTCGACAGCGGTGTTAGCAATACCACTCGATGCTCGTCTTGTTCCAGCAGCACAGTCCAGCCGGTGTCACTCAACCGGATCAGCGCGGGCGTGCGCAAGTGAGGGATCACGGACAGGGCATCCAACGTGCACGGCATAGCGGCATCGATCAGCGCTGCATGCAGCATCTCGGCGGTCGGCGGCTCGATGCCATGAGTTTCGTGACCAGCATCGAGCTTCACGTTGACGAAAGTCAGTGCAGCGGGATCGATGTGCACGTTCGCGAGACGCGCAAACAAGCAGGCAGCGACCACGGCTTGACGATGGTGAGGAGAGGGCGGAGAGGGAGAAGTGGCTGAGATCATGCGAGTTGACTATGAAAATTGGGCAGCCCGTGAAATTACGGGCCGCCCTTGCATGCCGGCGATCACGTCGGTCATGCGATGCGCGGCATCCTCAAACGACAGCGATGTCTGCCTCGCGGTGATCGCTCCAGTTAGAAACCATTGGATCGATGGCGATTTCCACCTCGGCTACTAACGTCGGAATCTGAATCACGTCGACACGAGTTTCGACAATGACAGCCATGGCGCTGTCAATGCTGGCCTGCAAAGGTTCAACCCATGTCGCCAGCTCGACCTGCGACGTAGTCGACAGCGTAAGCTCAATCGCTGATTCGGTCGAAGTTGTCAGTTCGCCCTGTGATTCGTCCGTCAGTGCCATCCTCGACGCGACAGCGACGACAGGCAAATTGAATGGGGGCACAGTCATCGGCGGGATTATGAATTCTTGACCATCGTCCAGATAGGCTTCGTTCGGTGCTGGCGGCCATGGAATTGGCGGAAACGTGTGTGCGGCGCCACACTCTTCGCAGCAGACTTCCGGATCTTTGTCGTTCGGCTGCGGGGGGGTAGAGCTATGCTTGCGCGGATCCTTGGGATCTTTGATCAATGATCCGTTATCTAGTGCATTACTAACGCGGCGCGCGCTGTCAGCAGCGTTATAACTGTTTTCACCGATTTTGCGGCCTGCAGCATTGTTCCAAAGATCCATGTTTTTTTCTGCCCATGGCTGATCGCGAGTGAAGTCGCCTTTGATCTCGTGCATATCCCCCAGAATCTTGGCGGTCAGGGAACCGTGCACTCGTGTCATTTCAGCACTGACGTACGCGTGGCGGAAGGCATCCCAAGAATTGTTGTGACCGTTTATTGCTCCATACGTGTAGCCGAAGTGTCTCGCATATGCATCAGCTTGCGCATGCAGACCTTCTACCTGGGCTTCGTATTCTGCTTTAGAAGTCATTATTATTTACTCCGTTCCAAAAATGATGAGTTTTCGATAGTTTCTTTGTGTTCGGGTGACTAGTACGCGGGCCTTCTCCAAGGGAACGCAAGCCTGCGGCGTAAACCCAGGCGGAAGTGTCTCAGCATCACGCATGATTCGATCCAGATCATTGATCACGTCATAGTCTCCGCTCTTAATAAGCAACTGCTCGATACCTGCGTCTCCTTCGGGCATCGGTTTGACGACGATGAGCGACCAATAATCCTCAGTGCCTCTGAATTGCTTTTTCTTCAAGAACTCGTTAACTCGATCCGCGAGAGGTGCAGAATCTATTAATTCATTCTGATAAATGGCCATCGTGCACAGTATCGTGCCAGGCGGCCAACCCATATCGGGTAGCTTTACGACCTTGACCGGACGCAAATCGGCCAAATGGCGGTCAAGCGGATGCCGTTCTTCCGAACAGGCACAGAGCGCCGTCAGGCCGAGCATGCCGACGACGCGAAACAAGGGAATCAAATGATTGTCTCCTTTTTAAAGGTTATGGTTGAGGGAAAAAGTGAAACTGAGGAGCACACGCGCCATGGGCATCATTGTTCACGGGCGCTCTCGTGTAAATTGCGGATCAACGGACTCCAGACGTAGTCGAAAACGCTACGGCTTCGGGTAGCAATTTCGACCGCGACCTCCATGCCAGGCCGCAGCTCTACACCACCTAGCACCGGCGGCCCATCGCCGGGTGCGATTGGTTGTAGCTGGGCTTTGTAAAGACGTCTGCCCTGAGTATCGTCCAAAGAGTCGGGCGCCAGGCTGATCAATGTGGCGGCCATCATGCCGTATCGCGTAAATGGAAGCGCCTCGACTTTCACATGGGCTTTCATACCGGGGCGCAAGTGCGCGATGTCCTTGTGTTCAAAGCGGGCTTCGATGCGCAGTGGTTGGCGTCGCGGCGCAATGCGAAAGGTTTCTTCTCCCGCGCCGATGGCGCTGCCTTCCGTGTCGGCAGAGCGGCTCAGCACGATTCCGTCGATCGGCGTGCGTAAAGTCAGACGTTCCAAATGAACGGTGGCACGCGTCAGTGCGGCGGTGTTCTCGGAAAGCTGACGGGAACTTTCCCGCCAGCTGTTATAAGCGTCGCGTTCGCGTTCGGTGCGGGCTACCAGATGGCCGTTCAGCGCGCTGTCCAGTTCGGCACGGGACAAGGCCAGCTGGCTTTGGGCGCTGGACTGGGCGGACCGGGCGTGCAGCAGTGCCTGTTCGACATCCTGCAGCGCGTGCGGAGCCATGAATTTTTGCTGCACCAGTTTCGTCAGGTCCGTGTGACGACGGATCTGGAAAGCGAACGTCTCGTTGGCGGCGCTGAGAATATGGTTCGCTTTATCGACTGCCGCGCGTGCCGATTCCTCGACGCTGTGCTGGTGTGCGACCTTGCTTCGCCATACCTTCAGCTCATGGTGCAGCATCTGCCGGTCGGCAACGGTGGGGGGCAACAATCCTTCGGTAGATTCCAGCGGCGTAGCAAGCGATGCGCTGTGCAATAGCCCCCACGCGAGGTGGGCTCGTGCGGAAAGGCGCTGGCGTTCGATTTCAAGTGCTCGCACCTGGGTGGCGGCAGGTACGAAATCCAGCTCAAGCAGGGGTTGACCGGACTTGACCTCGTGACCTTCTGCTACAAGCAGAGTACGCACTACGCCCGCATCCAATGTGCGGACGATTTTTACCTGTTCGGTGGCCTGTAGCACGCCGTTGCCGACTACAACCACTTCTAGCTCGGTAAATAGCGCCCAGCCGAATGCGATCACTAGCGCAACCGCCACCAAACGGACTACGCGCCCATTGCTCGAAGATGCAGTCAGCATGCGTAGGCGTGCTGATTTTCGTGGATAAATACTGCAATTTGCTTGACTGACGAAGGCATTGCCCCCAGCACATCGCGGTCTTCCAGCGAAACCACGGCATACCCGAGGCGGTGCTTACCTGGTTGAGGTGCTCCGCATCCAAACATAAAAATGGTCATTGACAGGCTTGGGTTAGATTGTGAATTACATTACAGAAAAAAAGCGCACGGAAAATTGAATGCGAATTGTAATGAGAATAATATTTATTCATAAAATCTGCAATGTGGCGGGATCATATCAAAGCGCAGCTTGGCAATTCTCTTCAAAACTCACAAATTGACTAAATTTTCCCATTTCCATTTCCATTTCCATTTCCATTTCCTGTTCGTTTGTTCGCAGCATTCCCCACTCTGTTTGCTCCGGCTTCCACTGCCTGGAAAACGCAGCTACGCGGTCGTATCAACCTGTATAACCCAGCTCTTTCGGGCCCTCATCGATCTGCCAAATTGAGCTGGCGAGTACTGCCGTGGCTCAGAACAGCCCAGGCTGCTTGTTCTTTGAACGAATAGGCAAAGTGGTGTCGAACCAGGTTTGGTCAAAGCGCAACAGCCAGCGAAACGAAGTCGGTGCAGCCCTGGCAAAACGGCTACGCGTCGCTTTGCCGTCTGAATCCAGAAATTCTAAGCACTTTCTCCGGTGTGTTTGCGGCGCTGCCTCCGGAGCGTGCCGTGCTTGCTGAGATGGTGCGCAGTCTATCGTTGCTTGCCAGTGGCAATGCTGATGAAATGCCTGCCAGGAGCCGAATAGCCAATCGACTAGGAGCAAGTTGTGGATGGCCGAGCGCGCCGGTGCCGGATGAGTAAAGCTGCGCTGCAAGATGGCGATACCCTGCGGCGAGAGCGCCGGCGTGAAGTCGGGATGCCCGCTCAGGAACTGGTAGCGATGCATGAATTCGCTGGAAAATGGTAGGCACCGCAGCATGCCCGTCGCCGTCAGCAGGCCGCGATCACCGAGCGCGTTGTTCAAGGTCGCGTGTACGGTGTCGGCGTCGATACTTTGGCGGGTATCCTCCAGCACATCCATGCCCAGCACAGTCAGGCGACTCAAGGCATGGTGGTGTGCTGCCCAATCGATGTGAGGCTTGACGGTGTCCGCTTCGGTTTGCTCCGGTAGCAGAAAGCGCTTGTGACGTTCGAGAGGTGCCAGTATGCAGCTCGCCAGAGGCGCGGCGTGGATGGGACAGACGAATGCCGTGGGCAGATGGTGCGCACGTCGCCAGAATGCAGTCGCATGGCAACGCAGGTCACTCTCGACACAACGCAGACACATCCTCCATTTGCTGGTGGAACCGTTCGACAACGTCGACAAGCCATAGCCTGCGGTGATGATCGGTGTCGGAGCCGAGCCACTATTCCATGGGCGGCTGCCCAGCCGCTCAAAAAAGCCGCTCAGTGTCATATCTGCGAGAACACGTGACGGATCGCCAAAGCAGTCTTGGGTAACGTCACAAAACCATTTCAGGTTGACGGGGAAGTCGGACACTCGCGTGTTGCGTGAAGGGCCAAACAGACTCTGGCAGGCATCGATGTCATTTCTTGCCGCGTTGGCCAGCCGTATCCTTGCGACGACGCTATAAAGCGTTTCGTCGGATCGTGCAATCGGCAAGCAATGGATATCCATCTGGCTTCTCCTTACACTGATCGTATGGCCGAGCGTCAGGTACCCAGTTGTGTATCGCCAGCGCGGCCGCCAATGGGGCCCCGGCGCGCGGTGCGCAGGCGATAAGCCCGGCCTGCCTTGTAGAATTCGCGTTCGGGACAAGGGCCTTGCCAATTCTTGGCAAGGCCGCGCGATTTTAGGATTGACTTGATGACCTGAATTGAGCCTCCTCCGCAAGGAACAAAGTCGGAAAAATATTCCATGATGACCCTGAACTTATTGACTTCGAGCTTGGATAGCGCAATGATTTTGTGTTCGGTCGTGTGCGGATCATGAAGACATTGCAAGGTCCACAGGATGCGCCTGGCATAAAAATGCCAGAGGCTTTCCTCATTGCCACTGATCGCCGCGGCAGTCAACGGAAATCCCGGCCCTGCAGGCCAAGAGGATTTAGACTTGGATTTTGATGCTTGCAACAATCGATTCTTGGTAACTCGCACGGGCCTGGCATTTTCCCCATATAACTCGACCGCGCTTGCCTTGATAGCTTCCGACCACTGCGCATCGCGTACAAGATGCTGCTCGCGAACTTTGAGTGCCCTAGCGGCATCTTTTTTTTGCTTGGCAGCAGCGCTGGCCAAGCGGCGTTCGATCACTTCGCTGGCGTTTGGCAGTAATTTGACAACCCGTTTCATGCTGCTGAAATGATGGCGCCATAACTGTGCGATATCGTAATGATCGCGCTGCGCCAGATTGACCAGTTCATCGAGCAGCTCTTCCTCAGGTCGTTTCTCCCTGATAGATTCGACGTTGCCATTGGACGAGCGCGGGGCTGCGCCTAAAATATGTGGGGGATCACCAAGTTCGGGCTTGGCATACAGGATGGCCTCGGCACGGCTGAGAAAGAGCGTGGCATCGCGGAAAAGAAAATAAGCTGCCACCAAGTGCCGCGTCAGCGGCGCCTCCACCGCAGAGTGGGCACAAAGAATATTGAGCCAATGCTCCGTTTTTCCAGATTTGTAAGCCGGATCGATCTTGGCGAACAATTCGGCGCCGAAATGCGCTTCGATTTTCCCCAACAACATACTGTGATTGACGCGCTTGTCTCCCCACTGGCATCCAATTTCAATTGCGCGCACTTTGTAGATATCGATCAATTGTTCGATACTCAATTTGCTTGGCTTCGCAGCCAGGAGCACTTGTGCAAAGCGGGCGAATTCAACCTCTACCGCAGACGCTGGTTGCAGGTCAGGCCGTGCTTGATCGGCAAGAGCGCAACCGCACTCGCACCCCATCCATGCGGACAGGATCAATTGCTTTGGCTCAGCGAATGGGCACCCGCACGACGGGCAGCGATCGAGCAATCGGACGGAATGTTTCCAGCACGCGGTGACGCCTGGGATCTGGTGCGCACGGTGGATGTATGGACAGCCATGATCGCGTTCATCATCGACCAGGCAGTGGGTGCAGATATAGGTCAGCCGGTTGTCGCCCTTGATACGTCGCGGTAGTTTGATCAAGGGCGGACCTGGGATGCGATCCGGATGCCTTGTGGCGGACTTGGGGCCGAAGAACTGTTGAAATAGTGGTAACAGGGTGCTGTCATTCTGCAGTTGCACCAGATTGTGGCGAGGCAAACCAGGTAATCTTTCGGCGAGCTTGTCGAGGTTAGGCTGGACCAGCCCTGTCAAACTGAACGGCGCTTTGTCGAACAACTGCTTGTACGTTACCTGGATCGTTGGCCGGCCACGGCGAATATGGTAACGGCTTACTCGCGAGCCGATTGTCTCATCGGGAAAGCCAAGAGGAAAAAATGGCAGAATACTTGATTCTCGCGCAGTGGTCTTGACGGGCATGCTTACACTCCAGATGAGGATGGATTGATCTGTGAATTGTTGGCTTGAAAATGTTCCAGGCCGCTGATCAGATGTTCTTGCAAGCCTTGATTGCGCATGTCCTCCGGATCAAGGTTAGCCTTTATTATTGCGTTTTCCGCCTTTTGATTGGCTTTTCTGGTGCGATTGCGCTGTGCGGTTTCTTTTGACTTTTGCGCCACAGGTTTGCGCTCTTTAGGCGGCGATTTCGCTTTCGGTGGCGCTTCCGGCACTTCCGGCGATGCTGCCGATGCGTCCTCGGAGGACGGGTATAGCCCCCAACGCACCGCATAACTGCGCCAAGGAATATCGTCGAATTGATGAAGAAGGATGGGATTTTTGTCGCGAAAGCCAGCGATCAACTCTCTGTCCTTGGCGCTGAAGTCCGGGCCGTTGAAAGCTTGCTCCATATGGACTTCAGTAACATAAGAACAACCTTCGTCGAGCGCCAAACGCTGCGAACTGGCGCGGATGCGACCTGCATAATCACGGATGCCGCCGCAATATTTGAACAGCAGCGCACCGTCCTTGTCGGCAATCGGTGACGCTTCTGGCATCACGTTGTATCGCCACAGTGCAGGCGCCAGAACGTCGGTAAAGTCATAGTCAAACGACTCCATCGGGTGCATTTCGATGTTGCCACCCGAGCCGACCCGGCGCATATCCTGTGAAAATGAATCGAGCGCATCCATGCCAAGAGGGTTGCCCATCAGTACCAGAGGGATGCCGAAGTTGAGTAAGCGCAGGAAAAACGTCGCGGCGAGGCCGCCTCGCACGCCACCGGCGAAATTGCGACCTTGTAATTCATCGATGACCAACACGCCGACGCCGTGGTTGAGCAGGATGATGCCGATATGGACGGCGAGCTTTTCATTGCTCAGGCCAGCGATGTCACGGGCGCGAGCATAATTGGTGCCGATGGCAGCGTCGAGCGCAGTCAATATCTGGAGCAGCAGGCCGCCGAGCGAGCCGTCGTGGCTCATTGCCACGTACAGCCATGGAGCTTGAATCATGTGGTTCCAGTCGGCGCTTTTGGACGGGCCGTGCTCTATGCGCTGAGGAATGAGGCTCAGTGCACGCAAAATCTCGTAGCTTTTGCCGAGCCCTGTGATACCACTCGCGCGCAATCCTTTTGCGTAGCTGGGTAACCAAGGCAAATTATTGAGTTCCCGACCGGCGCAGCGGGCAAGCGCCATCATTTGTTGCCGCGATGAGACCAAGGCTGGATTGTGCGATGTGTAGCCGCGACGTATCACCCGGAACAGGCGGCTTGTCGTATCAATGGCTGTCAGCGTGGGCTCAAACATTTGATCTTGCAGCCGATCGAGTAGATCAAGGCGTGTCTGCATGTCGAGGTTCTTGATGTCCAGGCCGTCTAACGGCCAATTCGACAGGCGTTGTTCAAGATTTTGCGTCGACAAATGCACTTCAAGCGGTTCCAGAAAAGGATTTGGGACGGGCGGTGAGGCGGTGGTTTGGGCGGATGAGAACATCAAAACTTCCTTTCACTATTAAAGCGGGATAGGCGATGCTTTCTGATATCGGTCAAGGTCGACAAAGTCGGTGGCGCCGGTTCGGCAGGCACTGGCGGCGATGCTGTGGCCGGTGGCTGTGCCGAGGGTGGTGAGGGGGCAATAGGTTCGGTTGCGCGCCGCACGGCATCATCGAGCTGGTCGCGTTTTTCTTGTGCCTGTGCAGCGCGAACATTGCCCGCCTTATTGCTCTGTGCAGTCTTTTTCCCGAGGCTGTCTTGCGCAAGTTTTTTCCTATCCCTGGCATCCGCTTCAGTTTCTTGCCTGAATGCCTGCTGATCGATCTCATCCTGGTCGCGGCGCGATGTTGTCGTCTGAACGTACAAGCGATCCGCGTCATTGAGCCCGCACAGATCAGCTATACCACCCTCGTGGAGCAGTATGGCGTCATCCTTGATGTTGGGGATAATGTGCGTTCCGTTTTTATCCATCAATAAAATGTGAGACAGGTCGTCCGGATCGGCCCGCACTTCGATGTGGATGTTGCCGCTTGCTATGGCATCGCGAATCAGGCCGGATTCGGCCAGATACTGGTGATTGAACCGTGCGCCGTTTAGTAATTCCACAGCATTGCCGGTATTGGGCCGATGCAATACAAGTCCCCTGCGCTGAATACTCGCGGTGAAGCGCGGTAACAAATGCGAGCGCAGATAGGTTGGGTCAACCGGTTTTCCGGCAACATAGCCATTCAGTTTTGCCCATCGATAGATAGCGATGCGGGTACGTGGAACGATTTCCCCTTGTGCTGCATATTCCCTGCGCATTTCGCTCGGCACCATGTGCAAGGGAAGGTCCTGTTTGGTATTGGCCCAATGTATCCAGAGCAAGAGCAGGCGCGTATAGGAAAAGCGTGAGATCAAGGCTTTGGTAATCGCTGGCCGCTCGCCGCGCTTCGATGGGCGCCCTTTTGTAGTGCCAGTGATGTGATGGTCGAAATTGCGGTGTCGCGAATGGTGTCCCGACTCCGATGGACTGTTGCGGTCCGCTCTGCCGCTGGCAATAAATTCGATGCGCGACGCCAGGTCGTCTACCATGGTCGTGATGCCACCCTTGCTGCGCAATTCCCCGTTATCGCTGAGGTATTTGGTGAAAAACAGCGCGGGAAAATCTTCAGGCGGCAGATCGAGGTCGTAGCGTTCAAGCATGGAAGTTTTGTCGGTCGCGGCCCTCAAAATCGCCATCTTGGCGTCGTCCGTGCCCAATCCTCCCATGCCGATATGCCAGCCAAGATACAGTCCGAGCCACGCATCGCGCACGAACAGGCCCCGGCCTACACCGATCGGTTGTCGCGGATCACCACATGCGACGAAATTGACGTCGACCGGGGACGCATCAAGCGATCCGACCTGCCCGATCGCGACGATGCCGTCGCGCACCGTGCCGGCCAAGTAACGATAATCACGGGCCCATTTCCCCTCACCCATTAACCTGCGCGCGGCGCCGGTGGCGTCCGGCGCTCTAGGTCCGTGATAGCGAAAATTGTCTTCAGTCGGTCGTAAGTGGGCATCCAACAGTACTGGTGTCAGCAGGCCTTGTTGAAGAACATGGCCGGTGCTGTAATACGTCCCGGTCATGGACAGGAAGGCTTGCCTCACGGTTGTGCCGGGACGGACGAACGAAATATAGCCATCCTGAATGTTCAGCACGTCCTGATCGGTCAGGATGAGTCCAGCTTTCTCCGTGTCGCCGGCTTTGACGGCCGTGTTTTTGCGGCCCAGCTTGACCTGGTTTTTTCCCCGGCGCGGAACCGAAGGTGCGCCAGATCGACCAACATTATTCGGTATCAAGGCATTTTTGATGCATCCAAAAGCATAATAACGATGCAATGCATCAAATATCTGTCCCGCGCTGACGCCAGCCTCCCTTGCCCGCGCGCGCACCAGAGAATCGAGGCAGGCCAGGTTCGGTGGCCGTATACTGGCACCGGTAGGAATGAGTGGTGCGATCAAAGTCCATTTGCGGTCCCGCCGAAGTTCAAGCGTTGATCGGTGCCGATCTTCCGGCGCGACAGCCGGGTCGTCGCAAGGTGGCCACAGGCGGCGAAAATCTTCATCGCCAAGGTGCCAGTGATTCGGCAAGACCAACGTCGTCGGTTTGATAGCATTCGTTTCAAGCCAGAATTTCAACTGGGATAGCTTTCTTAAAAAAAATCCCTTGGCGTAGTAGCTTTTCTGCTTCTTGCCCTGCATGTCCCGACCGATACTCGGAATCGGGATGAGTGTGACTTGATCCAAGTACGAAGCCACTTCCAGCACGCGATGCAGGCCAGGAAGAGGCGAATTGTCCGAAGTCCCGGCAAGCACCAGGCCCTGCTCGATGGTCGTTTCCGTCATAGCCATGTATCTCCGAAAAAGCGCCGGCGCAAGTCGTCTCGCATGGCCCGCCCACCCGGCCGGACTGGGTAGGAGGTCAGAATACGTCGCGATGGGTCGATGTCGATGCTCTGTGTCCATGCGTAGTGCTGGAAAAGTAGCCAGGCCTCGGCGGTCGTGAGGCGTAGCGTACGGGCTGCATGGAGCACTGCTTCGTTGATCGGCAGATCAAGGCTGGCGTTGAGGTAGTGCGCGAACTCGCCGGCCCAGGTAATGAGATGCGGTGCGCAATACAATGTTGACGCGTCCAACCAGACTTCAAGCTGTCCGGCCATGAGTTTCGGTACCAGGGCGGAACTTGAAACGAAATAGGGACAATCGATAGCGGCGGTATAGCGCCTTTCCAACTCCAGCCGTTCAAGCGTGCGCCAGTCGACCTCCTGAGTGGGGGCAACGATCGGTTTCGACGAGAAACCTGCCAGCTTATCTCCCCCTGGCAGCGGTGCTGTGGCCAGCAGGTCAAGGCTCGCGACGTAGGGAACGCCGGTGCCGATTTCGTAGCCATGATTGATACCGGCGTCACGGGCGATATCGAGCAAGCCCCGAGACCACGGTCTTTGGATGGGAGCCGTGCCAGGCGTTCCATCGAGAGGATGGGGATGGGCGATTGGCCATAGCGGAAATTGTTCGCGCAGATCCCGCACACCTAGCCATAACAGCAACAATGCGGTGTGGTATTCACCACTTGAGTAATAATAGGCGCCACGGCGCAAAGGCGGCATGGAGGTGGCCACCTGATTCGAATAGGGCGAAGGGTTGTTGCGCCGCAGGATCAACCAAGGCAAATAGCCGCTGCCGTGCCCCATGCCATGGCCCAACCTGATGCGCTGGCACAACTTCTTGTGCGTCATGCCTTTTTGTAGTCGAGGCTTGGGCGTTGGCTCGGCCGGAACGGCAATCAAGTCTGATGGGGCATCGAAACGCCCCGAACTGGTCAATTGTTGCGTAGTTCCTGACATGGACCGCTCCATCTCCAGAATATGTTTTTCCGCACGCAATGACGCACCGAAGCATTCATGTCGTCCTGCAAACGGAAAAGCTCAAATTTTGGAGGTAAATAGCTCACATTATGGACGTCGGTCAATACACGACTATCGAGTGTGACTATTTACGTGATGCTTTGGCAGAGCAGGATTAATAGCGCGAGGCACAGTGGCCAACCGTCTTGTCCTGATCTGATGCCAAGCCGCCGGCTTGGCATTACAGTATTACTTCGACCACATCGCTTCTGTCTGGTTCTCCTTTGCGCTTGAGGGGGCGCAAAGGTTTGAAATGTGGGTGCGACAACATGACAGGCATGCGCAATGCCATTCGTATCAATTCCACTTGGGCCGGGTGCAATGCACCGATCTGGCGCCGAAGTTCATTGAACATCCTGTACAGCTCATCGGGTGCCTCATTGGGCAACATAATTTTTCGTTGGGACTCGTCCAGCGCTTCAAACAAGCGCTTCTTCCAATGCTCGTCAAGCTGCAAACGCTGCACCAGGCGCTCGATGAAATCGATGGATGGCGGCCCTTTGGTGCCCAGCTCAATAGCTGAGATATAACTTTGTTCGTAGCCAAGCTGGGAGGCGAATTCAGTCTGCCGTAGCTCGCAAAATATGCGCAATTCCCGAAATACTGTTGAGAATGGGCTCATATACCAATTTTAGAAGTAAATATAACTATTAATAGGAGTATTATGGACACGTTTTTTCCTTTGTCAATAAAAATATGATCCTGCCCCAGAAATCACGGCACATGGCCACCCTTACGGAAACCCTCAACTACTTATATGATTCAAGTTGTTATTAAAACGACGTGATCGCACATTCAAGTTTCTATTACGCTGTTCAAGTTTCTATTCCGACGTAACAGTCGGCCTGCGCTTGACCTTGGCGGTAGACAGGTCTACTATTAATGACTCAAAAGTAAGTTACTTGGAAAGACACATGCAAGCCCCGATTGATACCAAGCCCCGCTGGGAGCGGCGCAAGGATGCCCGCCCGCAGGAGTTGCTCGCCGCCGCCCTCGACCTGTTTGTCGAACGGGGGTTCGCATCGACGCGCCTGGAAGATGTGGCCAAGCGGGCCGGCGTGTCGAAAGGCACCTTGTACCTGTATTTTGAGAATAAACAAGAGCTGTTCAAGGCCGTGGTGCGCGACAATATCGTGCAGTCGATCGGCGAGGCGGAAGACAGCATGGCCGCCTCGGACAGCAGCAGCGCCGAGTTGTTGCGCAAGGTGATGATGCAGTGGTGGGAAGAGTTCGGCGCCACCAAACTGGCCGGCTTGACCAAGCTGATGTTGGCCGAAGCGAACAATTTCCCGGAACTGGCGCAGTTTTACAACGAAGAAGTCGTCACGCGCGGCAATGGGCTGATCGTCAGCCTGCTGGAACGGGGCATGCAACGCGGCGAATTTCGCCAGGTCGATCCGGTGCTGGTCAGCACCATCCTCAGCGCGCCCGTCACCATGCTGATGATGTGGACGCATTCCTTCCTGCCTTGCGAGGTCAAGAATATCGATCCGCTCGCCTACATGGATGCGTTTATCGACATGAGCTTGCGCAGCCTGCAGGTGGAGGCGCCCGGTAAAAGCTGATGCGCCCGGCCTGGCTAATACCGTTCAGTTGCCCCTTTTCCAAGGTTCGCCCCCCCAAATCTGCAGATCGTCGCAAATTTCCTCCATTTCCCGCCTTTATGGTTAACATGTGCTTTCAGCCAGTTCAACGATAAAATGGCGGATTATTACTTCACTTACCGAGTCCAAAGATGAATATCGAACAAGCCCGCTTCAATATGATCGAACAGCAGATCCGTCCATGGGACGTACTGGATATCGACGTACTGGAGCTGTTGAACGTGGTCAAGCGTGAAGATTTCGTGCCGGCTGCCTATAAAAACCTGGCCTTCGTCGATACCGAAATTCCACTGGGCGGCGGTGAATGCATGCTCACGCCGAAGCTGGAAGCGCGCATTTTGCAAGACGTAGCCGTTAAAAAGCATGAAAATGTGTTGGAGATCGGCACCGGCAGCGGTTACATGGCCGCTTTGCTGGCGCACAAGGCGCGTCATGTGACGAGCGTGGAAATCGTTCCCCAATTGAAAACCCTGGCCGAGCAGAACCTGGTCGCCAATGGCGTGACGAACGTGACCGTGGAACTGGGCGACGGCGCCCAGGGTTGGAGCAAGGGCGCACCGTACGACGTGATCGTCGTCTCCGGCGCCCTGGCTGTGCTGCCGGAAACATTGTTGCAACAAATTAAAGTCGGCGGCCGCATCCTGGCCATCATCGGCGAAGCGCCGATCATGTCGGCGCACCTAATCACGCGCAGCTCGGACAAAGCTTACGACACGCGCAAGCTGTTTGAAACCAATGTTACGCCGCTGCAAGCCGTGGCACCGTCGCATTTCCAGTTCTGAGGCGACCGATTCGATGGAGCATTTGAGTGCACCGCAGCTGGCCGCCTGGCTGGCTGATCCATCCCGCGCGCGTCCCTTGTTGCTGGACGTGCGGGAACAGTGGGAGTTCGACCTGTGCCACCTCGACGGTGCCACCCTGATGCAGATGAACTCGATTCCTGCGCGCATCGATGACCTCGATGAAGATGCCGAGATCGTCTGCATCTGCCATCACGGCATGCGCAGCATGCAAGTGGCGGCCTTCCTGGAGCGCAACGGCTTTGGCAAGATCAGTAATTTGACGGGCGGCGTCCATGCCTGGGCGCTGCAAGTCGACAGCGCGATGCCTAAATACTAAGAGTCTATCCCAGTAGATGAATACATCCCCTGCTGGCGCCCCTCAGAAGCGGGGACTGCGTTGATCGTCGTTGCGTGGCTCGCCACGTGTCCTCCTCACGCCTTGTCCGCGCACCTGATGAACTGCCAGCAGAAGACGCTCCCTACTGGGATAGGCTCTAAGTTATTTTTGCAGTAGATGCACCCAGGCATGTTTTCCTGCATGCCTGTGGAGGCCTGTACCCCGCTCACCCGGCGGGCGCAAGGCAAGCGGTAGCAGATTTTTGATTCCATCAACTTTTGACGACTCCAACGGAGAAATGCAATGCGGAAACCCCTTATCGCCGTGCTGATGACCAGCGCCTTTGTCTCGATGACATGCTCGCTGCAAGCGCAGGCGGCCGATCTCATCCAGGTGTACCAGCAGGCGCTGGCCAATGACGCGCAGTACGCCAGCGCGCGCGCGGCCCTGTCGGCCGGGATGGAGCGGGTTCCGCAGGGGCTGGCAGGCTTGCTGCCGCAGATCTCTGCGTCGGGCAGCAATACGCGCGGCAATACCGAGCAGATTGTCCAGAACAATGGGGGCAACAAGATCACCTCGCCGTCCGTGAACGTGCGTACGAATAGCTACAACCTGACCCTGGCGCAACCGCTGTTTCGTTGGGACCGTTGGGAAACCTATCAGCAAAGCAAGCTGGCGCAAGCGATCGCCGAAGCGCAATTTGCGCAAGTCCAGCAAGACTTGATCACGCGCGTGGCGCAGGCGTATTTCGACGTGCTGAGCGCGCAGGACAACCTGGGCGCCACGCAGGCGCAAAAAGTCGCCACGACGGAGCAACTGGCATCGGCCAAGCGCAATTTCGAAGTCGGCACGCAAACGATTACCGACACGCACGAAGCGCAAGCGGCCTACGACCTGGTGGTGGCGCAGGAATTTGCCGCCATCAATGACCTGGCCAACAAACGCAGTGCCTTGCAAACCATCATCGGTGAAGCGCCAACGAATCTGGCGCCGATGCGCACGGGCGTGGTCATCAGCGCGCCGGAACCGGCCGCCATCGAACCGTGGGTGAGCTCGGCGGAAGAGCAGAACTACGGCGTCGTCACGGCCCAGTTCAACGTGGAGTCAGCCAAGCGCGACATCGGCCGCAACCGCGCAGGCCACTACCCGACCCTGGACCTGATTGCCAACACGGGTCATAGCTACACCTCCGGTGGCGGCAATGGCAACGGCAATAACAACAATGCCATCGGCGTGCAGTGGAGCATCCCGATCTTCAGCGGCTTTGCCGTCACCAGCAAGGTGCGCGAATCGATTGCGCTGGAAAACAAGGCCCGCAACGATCTGGAAACGGCACGCCGCACCGCGTCGCAAGGCGCGCGCCAGGCTTTCCTCGGCGTCAACAGCGGCCTGGCGCAAGTCAAGGCGCTGGAAGCGGCGGAAGTGTCGAGCAAATCGGCGCTGGAGTCGAACCAGCTCGGCTACCAGGTGGGCGTGCGCATCAATATCGACGTCTTGAATGCGCAGAAACAATTGTTCTCGACGCAAAAAGACCTGTCGAAAGCGCGCTACGACACCATCATGAACGGCTTGCGCCTGAAGGCCGCGGCCGGCACCCTGAAGGAAACGGATTTGATGCCCGTCAACGCCTTGCTCGACAAGTAAGCGCGGGTTTGTCCTGAAATGAAAACCAGCACCGGCAACGGCGCTGGTTTTTTTTCGTCTTGAGGTGTTTTCACACGGTGCGGCTGTTGGCGATCTGTGTGAGCACGACACCGGCCACCACCAGGCCCGCGCCGGCCCAGTGCAACGGAGAAATATGCTTGACGGCAAAGCCCAGCAAGCCGTAGCGGTCGATGGCCAGCGCGGCCAGCATTTGGCCGCCGATGACGGCCGCCATGAAGGGGCCGGAACCCATGCGCGGCGCCAGCATCAGTGCGGCTGTAATATACAACACGCCGGCCGCGCCGCCCAGCCAGGCCCAGCCCGGCCCGCGCACGGCGAGGTGGAAATCGGGTGCCGGCACGCGCCAGATCAGCATCACCAGCGAAGCGAGCACGGCGCTGACGGCCAGCGAGGCGATGGTGGCCCACAGAGGGTGGCCCAAGTTGCGGCCCAGCGCGGCATTCGCGCCCGCCTGGAAGGGGACGACGGCGCCGGCCAGCATGGCCAGCGGGGCAAATACGGTAATCCATCCTTGCATGTGTGACTCCATCACTGTGAATTGATGGAGTCATCGTATTATGCTGTCATGATTAAATCCAATTCGTAATTTGTCATTCAACTATGCACCAAATGAATAATCTGCGCGCCGTCGATTTGAACTTGCTGGTGATCCTGGAAGCGCTGCTCAGCGAACGCCATCTGTCGCGTGCAGCGCAGCGCTTGCACATGAGCCAGCCTGCCGTCAGCCATGCGCTGTCACGCTTGCGCCATCTGCTCGACGACCCGCTGCTGCTGCGTGGCAAGGGTGGCTTCCAGCCCACGGCGCGCGCTTTGGCGCTGGCGCGGCCGCTGGCCGAAGCCCTGCAAAGCGTGCGCTCCGTGCTGGGCGGCGCCGTCTTCGAGGCGGCCACGACACAACGCGTGTTTCGCCTGGCCATGTCCGACTATGGCGCAGCGTTGATCTTGCCCATCTTGCTGCGCCGTTTGCGCGTGGAAGCGCCCGGCATCGACCTGGCCATCAGCTATGCCAGTCGTCCGGCCGTGGTGGCCGGCGTGCTGGATGGCGAGATCGACCTGGCGCTAGGCGTGTTCCCGCAACTGCCCGAGCAGTTACATAGGGAAACCTTATTTGAGGAAACCTTCGTGTGCGCGCTCGACCCGGCCAGCCTGGCGCCGGATGAAACGCTGAGCCTGACGACCTATCTGGCGCGCCCCCACGTGTTGGTGGCGTCCAGCGAAAGCGGCATGGCGGCCGAAGTCGACGCGGCCCTGGCCCAGCTGGGCCAGGCGCGCCGCATCGCCGTGCGCGTACCGTACTGGACGGTCGCAGCGGATGTCGTGATGGGGACGGATTTGATCCTGACGGTGGCGCGGCGCGCCTTGCGCGGCAGCGCGGCGCAGGGGCTGGCACAGCATTCTGCGCCGTTTGCCATCGCGCCGTTTGCGTTTGAAGTGATACGGCACCGTCGCACGGACGGCGATGCGGGGATAGCCTGGCTGCGCGCCGCGATTGCAACGGCCGCGGGGCCAGGCTGAGGTATTACAAGCCGCCGCCCTGGCCGTCGAACTTGCGTTCGATCAATTCGATCTTGTAACCATCCGGATCGGTAATGAAGGCGATGACCGTGTTGCCGCCCTTGACGGGGCCCGGTTCGCGCGTGACGTTGCCGCCATTTGCGCGCGCCGCATCGCAAGCGGCAACGATGTCATTGGCCGAGATGGCGATATGACCATAGGCCGTGCCCAGCTCGTAGCTGGTGGTGCCATAGTTATACGTCAGTTCCAGTTCCGCGTGGTCGGGATTCGCGCCGTAGCCGACGAAGGCCAGCGTGTACTGGTATTCGGGATTGTCGCTGGTGCGCAGCAACTTCATGCCCAGGACCTTGGTGTAAAAATCGATGGAACGCTGCAGGTCGCCGACCCGTAACATGGTGTGCAAAATACGCATCGTAAATCCTTGATGATGATAGGGGAATGGCAGGATTTTATGCGGTTTATGGCTTTCTTGCTGAGACCGCCCCAGCCGCCCTGGTGCAGGACAGCAGCGGACGGTGACGTCAGTGCCCTGGATTTACTCCAGATGGGCGTCCAAGGTGATTTCCGTGGCTAGCAACTTCGACACGGGGCAGCCCAGCTTGGCGCGCAGGGCCGCATCCTGGAACGCTTCGTCGGTGGCGCCGGGAATGGTCGCCACCAGAGTCAGGTGTACGGCCGTGATGGCATAGCTACCATCGATTTTTTCCAAGCTGACATCGGCCGTGGTTTTCAGGGCCGTGGCGCGCAAGCCCGCTTCGCCCAGCTGGCCGGACAGGGCCATGGTGAAGCAGGCGGCATGGGCGGCGCCGATCAGTTCTTCCGGGTTGCTGCCGGGACCGTCTTCAAAGCGCGTGTTGAAGCCATATGCCACATTGTCGAGCGCGCCGCTTTGGGTAGAAATATACCCTTTGCCATCTTTAAGGCCGCCACTCCAGACGGCTGATCCTGTTTTTTTCATGATGTACTCCTCGCGTGGTTCGAGCGTCCATCATGCGCGCCCCGCCCTTGCCCTTCCGTTCGTTGCGTCACACAGAGGGCGCATGCAGGGGCGCATGGGCGGCGCGCGGCATCGGCTCTCACTGCGCCGGCGTCACGCGCCAGATGACATTGCCCACGTCGTCCGCCACCAGCAGCGCGCCCGCCTTGTCGACAGCCACACCGACGGGGCGCCCTTGCGCCTTGCCGTTCTCGTCCAGGAAGCCGCTGACGACATCGTGTGGCGGGCCGCTGGGCACGCCATTGGCGAAGGGCACATGGATGACTTTATAGCCGCTGAAAGGTTTGCGGTTCCACGAGCCGTGCTGGCCGATGAAGGCGCCACCCCGGAAGCGGGCGGGCAGCAAGGTGCTGTCATAAAACGCCAGTCCCAGCGAGGCCGTGTGCGCGCCAAGCGCGTAATCGGGCGCGATGGCGGTGGCCACCAGTTCGGGGCGCGGCGGCTTGACCCGCGCATCGACGTGCTGGCCGAAATAACTGTAGGGCCAGCCATAGAAGGCGCCGTCCTTGACGGAGGTCATGTAGTCCGGCACCAGGTCGTTGCCCAGCTCGTCGCGCTCATTGACGGTAGTCCACAGGGCGCCCGTTTTGGGTTGCCAGGCCATGCCGTTCGGATTGCGCAAGCCCGTGGCGTACACGCGTGCCTTGCCCGTCGCCCGCGTGACTTGCCAGATGGCGGCACGGCCGTCTTCGGCCGCCATGCCGTTTTCGCCCACATTGCTGTTCGAACCGACGGAAACATAGAGAAATTTGCCATCGGTGCTGGCGACGACGTTCTTGGTCCAGTGGTGGTTGATGGGCCCGCCCGGCAAATCCATCACCTTGACGCCCGGCGCCGTGATGGCCGTTTGCCCGGCGACGTAAGGAAAGCGCATCAGCGCATCGGCATTGGCGATGTACAGCTCGTTGCCGACCAGGGCCATGCCGAACGGCGAGTTCAATCCTGGCAGGAATACGCTGCGCGTGTGCGCCACGCCATGTGCATCGATGCCGCGCAGCAGGGTAATCCGGTTGGCGCTGGGCGTGGCGGCGCCTGCCTTCTTCATCTGCATTTGCATGATGGCGCCCTTGATGCCCTTGCTGTCGTCCGGTTTCGGCGGCGCATTCGTTTCCGCGACGAGCACGTCGCCATTCGGCAGCACGTACAGCCAGCGCGGATGGTCAAGGTCGCGCGCATACGCATGGATGGCCAGGCCCGCCGCGACCACGGGGCGCTGCGCGGCTGTCCAGCGCTGCACGGGCGCCACCTTGACGGTGGGAATGAATTGCTTGTCCGGTGCTGGCAGGGCGGGTTGCGGGCCAAAGCCCACGGGCATGGCGGGCGCCTGGGCGTGGGCCACAGTCGTGCCGCAGGCAGCGGCCAGCAGGAATGAACAGACGTAACGGTGCATGGCGTACTCCATAACGCTACCAGTGCGAGTAGCAGTGCGTGAAAGTTCGATTCAGCGCGTCTTCTTTGGTTCCAGCTGCGCGTCGGGGCGGGCCTGCTGCGGCGCGGCCGGCTTGACCTTTTCCACGCCGGGCTGGGCGCGCCGGTCGGTATCGACCAGGCCGCGTTCCAGGTCGCTGGCCGCCTGTTGCATGATTTTGCGCGGGCGCACGTCTTGCGCGTCGGGCGACTCATCGCGCTCGTGCGGCAGACGGTCGACACCGTCATTTTTAACCTTTTCATCGGTATTGATCTTGCGTTCACTTGGTGGGGTAACCATATGGCCTCCTGACAGTAAAGATGAATGAGCTCAGTGTCCTGCCGCGCCAGGCCGCCTGCAAGCGGATATGTGCATGCTGAGAGCGCTGGCGCACGCATGGACGATTCTTTTTCTGCGCTACACTGCGTGCAACACCAAGAACGCCCCTTGCAGGCACACGTCCGCCGCACTATACTGTTCATATATACAGTATAATGCGATGGCGGCGTGCGACGCGACAGCCTGGGGCGGCTTGCCACTGAATTCATTTCCGAGACTCTTATGCCCGTCGATACACACGCCGAACAGCGCGCCGAACAGCCAGCCGCTACCTTGCCAGCCCCGGGCGAGCGCTTCAACCTGGGCGCCAAGACCATCGCCCTGGTTGTGCGCCAGAATACGGATGGCATTGCCGAGCCCGTGAAAAGCATCGTCGATTTCCTGCAAGTGCTGGGCCATACGGTAGTCTTTGAGGCGGAGACGGCAGCGCACCTGAATCTGGCGTTTCCCGGCGTGCGCGCCATGTCGCCGGCCGAGATCGGTGCTGCCGCCGATTGCGCCATCGTCATGGGCGGCGACGGCACCATGCTGGGCATTGCGCGCCAGCTGGCGCCATTCGACGTCCCCTTGATCGGTATCAATCAAGGGCGCTTGGGTTTCATGACGGATATCCCAATCGAGCGCATGCTGCCCGTGCTGGCGCAAATTCTCGGTGGCCGCTTCAAGGCCGAACGCCGCACCTTGCTCGAAGGCAGTGTGCTGCGCGACGGCGTATCGATTCACGTGGGCATGGCCGTCAACGATGTCGTCGTCTCACGCGGCGGCGGCGCCGGCATGGCTGAATTGCGCGTCGAAGTCGATGGACACTTCATGTACAACCAGCGTTCGGATGGCTTGATCATTTCCACACCCACGGGCTCGACCGCGTACTCGCTGTCGGCCGGCGGCCCCTTGCTGCACCCTACCCTGGGCGGCATCGTGCTCGTGCCGATCGCCCCGCATGCGCTGTCGAACCGCCCCATCGTCCTGCCCGACTCCAGCCAGATCGTCGTGGAAATCGTGCGCGGGCGCGATATCAGCGTCAATTTCGACATGCAGACCTTTGCCAGCCTGGTGCAGCAAGACCGCATCCTCATCCGCCGTTCGCCGCACACGATTACCTTCCTGCATCCGGAAGGGTGGAGTTACTACAACACCCTGCGTGAAAAATTGCACTGGAATGAGTACCCGTCGGGCGAGGGCAAGCTCAGCTAACAGTTTTCCACGTCAACCCGCGGTGCGCCGCCTAACCACAGAAGCCATGCTCCATACACTGTCCATTCGCGATTTTGTCATCGTCGATACTATTGAACTGGAATTTTCCGCCGGCTTCAGCGTGCTGACGGGGGAGACGGGCGCCGGCAAGTCCATCCTCATCGATGCGCTGACCCTGGCGCTGGGCGGACGCGGCGACGCCAGCGTGGTGCGCGAAGGCGCGGCCAAGGCCGACATCACGGCCGATTTTTCCGTCAGCGAGGTGGCGCAGGCCTGGCTGGTGGCACATGAGTTCGCCAACGACGATGGCGGCGCCCTGTTGCGCCGCGTGATCGACAATGCCGGCCGCTCGAAGGCGTATATCAACGGCATCCCCGCCACGGCCGCGCAGTTGCGTGAACTGGGCGACATGCTGGTCGATATCCACGGCCAGCACGCGCACCAGTCGCTGCTGAAAAGCGAGGCGCAGCGCGCCCTGCTCGATGGCCAGGCAACGGCGCGCGAAGCGGGCGTGGAGCAGGATGCGCGGCAGGTGGCGGCGCTGCACAAGCGCTGGCGCGCCCTCGTGCGCCAGCGCGAAGAATTTGAAACGAATGCCGCCAACGTGCTGTACGAGCGCGAACGCCTGGAATGGCAAGTGGGCGAACTGGAAAAATTGGCGGCCAAGCCCGGCGAGTGGACGGACATCACGAACGAACACAGCCGCCTGTCGCACGCGGCCAGCCTGCTGGAAGGGGCGCAGGAAGCCCTGTCCCTCATTTCCGAGTCGGAAGACCACCCCATCGTGTCGCAACTGTCGGCCTTGAACCAGAAGCTGGGCAAGCTGGTGTCCGTGGACGCGGAATTGCAGCCGATCGTCGACCTGATCGAATCGTCGCGCATCCAGCTGCAGGAATCCGTGTACGCGCTGAACAACTACCTGGACCGCGTGGAACTGGACCCTGAGCGGCTGCACCAGCTCGACGCGCGCATGGAAGCCATGCACAGCACGGCCCGTAAATTCCGCGTCACGCCCGAAGAGCTACCGGAGGAACACGCCAAGCTGTCGGAAAAGCTGCAACACTTGGCCGACGCTTCTGACATCGAAGGCTTGCTGCGCCAGGAAGCGAAGATCGAAGCGGAATACCGCGTCGTCGCGGGCCGCCTGTCGGCCACGCGCCAGGCGGCGGCAGTGGAGCTGGGGCACGCCGTCACGCGCGCCATGCAGGAACTGAGCATGACGGGCGGCAGCTTCGAAATCGCCCTGCACCCATGCGTACCGGCCGCCCACGGGCTTGAGCAAGTGGAATTTCTCGTCGCCGGCCATGCGGGCACGGCGCCCCGCTCGCTGGCCAAAGTGGCGTCCGGCGGCGAACTGGCGCGCATCGCGCTGGCGATTTCCGTCATCACCTCGCACGCTACCACCACGCCGACCCTGATCTTCGACGAGGTCGACAGCGGCATTGGCGGCGCCGTCGCCGAAGTGGTGGGGCGCCTGCTGAAACGCCTGGGGCAGGGACGGCAAGTATTGTGCGTGACTCATTTGCCGCAAGTGGCCAGCCAGGCGAACCAGCATTTTCAGGTGGCAAAAAGCACCCTGGACAATGGCAAGACGGCTTCGCGCATCGACATGCTCGATGCCAAGGCCCGTGTGGAAGAAGTGGCGCGCATGCTGGGCGGCCTGGAAATCACGGCCACCACGCGCAAGCACGCGCGCGAATTGCTGGCGATTTGACCTGGGACCTGACGGGCGTGCTGCCTTCGCCAAGCAGTACTCCCCGATGTTGACGCAATGTAACTATAATGGTTGGCCACTCCATCCAACGCCTTAGAAGAGCCTTCATGTCATTTCAAACAGAACCGCCGTACACGCATGGCAGCATCGACCGCAGCGCCGTGGTGCTGGTCAACCTGGGCACGCCCGATGCGCCGACCTCGTCGGCCGTGCGGCGTTACCTGAAGCAATTTTTGTCCGATCCCCGCGTGGTGGAGATTCCCCGCGTCGTCTGGTGGTTCATCCTGAACCTGATTATTTTGCCATTTCGCTCTGGCCAGTCGGCCAAAAAATACGCGTCGATCTGGACGCGCGAGGGTTCGCCCTTGAAAGTGCATACGCAAAAGCAGGCCAAATTGCTGGCCGGCGCCCTGGCCGAGCGTGGCCATGACGGCGTGATGGTGGCCATGGCCATGCGCTACGGTTCGCCTTCCTTGCCCGACGTGCTGGCCAGGCTGAAAAGCGAAGGCTACGAGCGCATCGCCATCCTGCCAGCCTATCCGCAATACTCGGGCACGACGACGGGCTCCATCTATGACGCCGTGTTCGCTCATTACACCACAGTGCGCAATGTGCCGGAATTGCGTTTTATTAAGCAGTATCACGAGCACGACACGTATATCGACGCCTTACGCGATTCCGTGTTGAATCACTGGGAAGCGCATGGCCGTCCAGAAAAACTGGTGATGAGTTTTCATGGTGTGCCCAAGCGCACCTTGCTGCTGGGCGATCCGTACCACTGCCAATGCCTGAAAACGGCGCGATTGCTAGCGGAAAAGTTAAAGTTAAGTAAAGAGCAATATGTGGTGACCTTCCAGTCGCGCTTTGGCAAGGCCGAATGGCTGCAGCCGTACACGGCACCTACCCTGGTGGCCTTGGCGCAACAGGGCGTTAAGCGCGTCGACCTGCTGTGCCCGGGCTTTACCAGCGATTGCCTGGAAACGCTGGAAGAGATCGCCATGGAAGCCAAGCATGATTTCGAAACGGCCGGCGGCCAGCATTTCCATTACATTGCTTGCCTGAACGAAACGCCAGCCTGGATCGCGGGCATGGCGGAAATTGCCGAACAGCACATGATTGGCTGGCCGACGATGAAGACGGCGCCGCAGCGCGAGGCCGACAAGAAAGCGGGCGAGCATGCGCGCGCTGCGGCCCTGGCGCTGGGCGCGGCGAATTAACGGGTATTGCCATTTGCGCAATAAAAAGCCGCGCTTGCGCGGCTTTGTCATGTCTGGTGTGAGCAAGGCACTATCCAGATAGTAGCGCTGCCAATGGCGATGGCGGCGGCGGGGCTGGTAGAATGCCCGCTTTGCCGTGGGAAGCCTGCAACATCAAGGGGGCGCGCACGGATCGCTGCCCGAAATGGGAAGTGCTTTGTAATAAGCTGTAACATGCAACGATGTAATCGCTGGTTTTAGCATGAATACCCCTTGAAACAATAGGATATAGCCCCATCTGCCCGACAGTGTTGTAAAGATAATTAGACCAACTCATTTAAGTCATTGATTGTAGGAGCTTTCTAGATGCAAGATCAGGAAAACCAAGCTATACCAAATCCGCAAGCGGACGCCGCGGCTCCCGCAGAACCTACTTTGGAAGAGCAGCTGGCGAGTACCGAAGCGCGTCTTGCAGAGATGCACGATGCCTTCATGCGCGCCAAGGCCGATGGTGAAAATATTCGCCGCCGTGCGCAGGAAGATGTTGCTAAAGCGCATAAATTCGCAGTGGAAAGCTTTGCCGAAGCCATGGTGCCGGTAAAAGACAGCCTGGAAACGGCGCTGACGGTGGAAGCACCGACCATCGAATCGCTGAAAGAAGGCGTCGAGCTGACCCTGAAGCAACTGAACGCCGCGTTCGAGCGCAACCGCCTGGTGGAAGTATTACCGGTGCAGGGTGAAAAGCTCGATCCGATGAAACACCAGGCCGTTGCCGTGGTGCCAGCGGAGCAGGAAGCCAATACCATCGTGTCTGTCCTGCAAAAGGGCTATATGATTGCAGACCGCTTGCTGCGCCCAGCCATCGTAACGACCGCGCAAGCAAAATAATCAGAGGGCGGCATCAAGCAAGCCTTGAAACCATGCCGCTTTGCCACATATAAGAACCATCTGAAATCTAGCAAATAAAAGGAAATAAATCATGGGTAGAATTATCGGTATCGATCTGGGAACCACGAATTCCTGCGTTTCCATCATGGAAAACGGTCAACCAAAGGTAATCGAAAACGCTGAAGGCGCACGCACGACGCCGTCGATTATTGCTTATCAAGAAGATGGCGAAATTCTCGTCGGCGCGCCAGCGAAACGCCAGGCCGTGACGAATCCGAAAAACACGCTGTACGCAGTCAAGCGTTTGATCGGTCGCAAGTTCGACGAAAAAGAAGTACAAAAAGACATCGCGCTGATGCCGTACCAAATCATGAAAGCCGACAACGGCGATGCATGGATCGGCGTACGCGACAAAAAACTGGCGCCGCCACAAATTTCCGCTGAAGTGCTGCGCAAGATGAAGAAAACGGCAGAAGACTACCTCGGTGAAGAAGTTACCGAAGCCGTTATCACCGTGCCTGCATACTTCAACGACTCGCAGCGTCAAGCCACCAAGGATGCCGGCCGTATCGCTGGCCTGGACGTCAAGCGCATCATCAACGAGCCAACCGCGGCAGCGCTGGCGTTCGGCCTGGACAAGACCGAAAAAGGCGACCGTAAAATCGCCGTGTATGATTTGGGTGGCGGTACGTTCGACGTGTCGATCATCGAAATCGCAGATGTTGATGGTGAGAAACAATTTGAAGTGCTGTCGACCAATGGTGACACCTTCCTGGGCGGCGAAGACTTCGACCAGCGCATCATCGATTACATCATCGACGAGTTCAAGAAGATCAACGGCATCGATCTGAAAAAAGATCCGATCGCTCTGCAGCGCATCAAGGCTTCGGCCGAGCGCGCGAAGATCGAACTGTCGTCGTCGCAACAAACCGAGATCAACGAGCCGTACATCGCCATGGCGAATGGCGCGCCGGTCCACCTGAACCTGAAGATGACCCGCGCCAAGCTGGAATCGCTGGTGGAAGAGCTGATCATCGCAACGATGGAACCTTGCCGCATCGCCATCAAGGATGCCGGTGTAAAAGTGTCCGACATCGACGACATCATCCTGGTCGGCGGCATGACCCGTATGCCGAAGGTGCAGGAAAAAGTGAAGGAATTCTTCGGCAAAGATCCACGCAAAGACGTGAATCCGGACGAAGCCGTGGCAGTGGGCGCAGCGATTCAAGGTTCGGTCCTGTCGGGCGAACGCAAGGACTTGCTGTTGCTGGACGTCACGCCTTTGTCCCTGGGTATCGAAACCCTGGGCGGCGTGATGACCAAGATGATCCACAAAAACACGACGATTCCGACCAAGTTCAGCCAAGTGTTCTCGACGGCGGACGACAACCAGCCTGCGGTGACCATCAAGGTCTTCCAGGGTGAGCGCGAAATCGCTGCCGGCAATAAAGGCCTGGGTGAATTCAATTTGGAAGGCATTCCACCATCGTCGCGCGGCACGCCGCAGATCGAAGTGACCTTCGACATCGACGCCAACGGCATCTTGCACGTCGGCGCGAAAGACAAGGCCACCGGCAAGGAAAACAAGATCACGATCAAGGCCAATTCCGGCTTGACCGAGGCTGAAATCCAGAAGATGGTGAAAGACGCCGAGTTGAACGCGGAAGAAGACAAGAAGGTCAAAGAATTGGCCGAGTCGCGCAACCAGGCCGATGCTCTGGTACACTCGACCCGGAAATCCTTGACCGAATACGGCGACAAGCTCGATGCGGGCGAGAAAGAGAAGATCGAAGCGGCTATCACAGACCTGGAAGCAAGCATCAAGGCGGGCGACAAGGCTGAGATCGACGCCAAGGTGGCTGCACTGTCGAGCGCATCGCAGAAGCTGGGCGAAAAAATGTATGCCGACATGCAAGCGCAGCAAGCTGCCGGCGGCGCGGAAGGTGCACAGCAAGCCGCTGGCGCATCGGACGCAGGCGCCAAACAAGATGACGTTGTTGACGCTGACTTCAAAGAAGTCAAAGACAGCAAGTAATGAAGTAATGTCTTGCGCTCCCATGAACTGGGGGCAGCCGGGCTGAACGCTACATCGCGGGATTAGCCGCGAAGACCGGCCGAGCCGAGTCGTTGCCCAGTGCAGCACTCGACTCGGCTTTTTCGTGTAATTTTTACATCAGTAGATAGACTGCAAGGTGCCGACAACATGGCAAAGCGTGATTTTTACGAGACACTCGGTGTCGCAAAAAATGCTTCGGAAGAAGAGATCAAAAAGTCTTACCGTAAACTGGCGATGAAATACCATCCGGACCGCAATCCGGATAGTAAGGAATCGGAAGAAAAGTTTAAGGAAGTCAAAGAAGCTTACGAGATGCTGACCAATCCGGAAAAGCGCGATGCGTATGACCGCTATGGTCACGCTGGCGTGGACCCGAATATGGGCGGCGGTGGCGGCTTCGGCGGCGGTGCTGGCGGCTTTGCCGACAGCTTCGGCGATATCTTCGGCGACATCTTTGGCGGTGGCGGTGGACGCAGCCGCAATGCCGGACCACAGGTGTACCGTGGCGCCGACTTGCGCTACAACCTGGAAATTACACTGGAGCAAGCTGCGCACGGCTTCGACACGACCATCCGCGTGCCGAGCTGGGACAAGTGCGACACGTGCCACGGTAGCGGCGCCAAGCCGGGTACTTCGCCGACCACCTGCGGTACTTGCGGTGGTCACGGGCAGGTGCGCATGCAGCAAGGTTTCTTCAGCATCCAGCAAACCTGTCCGAAATGCCATGGCAGCGGCAAGGTCATCACCGACCCCTGCACGCCGTGCGGCGGCGCCGGTCGCATCAAGCGCAACAAGACGCTGGAAGTGAAAATTCCAGTCGGTATCGACAACGGCATGCGTATCCGCTCGTCCGGCAACGGCGAACCGGGCACGAATGGCGGCCCGGCGGGCGACCTGTATGTGGAAATCCACATCAAGCCGCACGCCGTGTTCCAGCGCGAAGGCGACGACCTGCATTGCGAAATGCCGATCTCGTTTACCAAGGCGGCCTTGGGCGGCGAAATCGAAGTGCCTACCCTGAACGGCAAAGTGTCGTTCACGATTCCTGAAGGTACCCAGTCGGGCAAGACCTTCCGCCTGAAAGGCAAGGGCATCAAGGGCGTGCGCTCCGGTTACGCGGGCGACCTGTTCTGCCACGTGGCCATCGAAACACCGGTGAAGCTGACGGAAAAACAAAAAGACCTGCTGCGCGACTTTGAAAAGTCGACCACCGAGGGCGGTGCCAAGCACAGTCCGCAAAGCAAGACCTGGAAAGACAAGGTCAAGGACTTTTTTGAGTAAGCACACGTAACACCATGCGCCGGGATGCTTAAACATCCCGGCGTTTTTTTCACTACGACTGAGAAAATGCGCACATCGCCGGCCTACGGGCGCGATCTGCCGCCCTCAGTCGTACTCACATAATGGGAGCGATATGACCGAACCGAAAAATGGCCAGGCCCTGGCGGAACTGCTGCAGCGCAACCGCCGCTGGGCCGACTCGATGGTGGCGAAAGACCCGAACTTCTTCAAGAACCTGGAAGCGCAAACGTCGCCCGAATACCTGTGGATCGGCTGTTCCGACAGCCGCGTGCCCGCCAACGAACTGCTGGGCATGGCGCCTGGCGACGTATTTGTCCACCGTAACATTGCCAATGTGGTCGTGCACTCCGACCTCAATTGCCTGTCCGTCCTGCAATTTGCCGTGGACGTGCTGAAAGTCAAACATGTCATCATCGTCGGCCATTACGGCTGCAAGGGCGTGCATGCGGCCATGACGGGCACGCGCATCGGCCTGGTCGATAACTGGCTGCGCCACGTGCAGGACGTGGGCCAGAAGCATGAACGCTACCTGGGCGACGTGCTGACCAGCCGCCAGCGCGGCGACCGCCTGTGCGAACTGAATGTGGTCGAGCAGGTCTTGAACGTGTGCCAGACCACCATCGTGCAAGATGCGTGGGAACGGGGCCAGGAACTCAGCGTCCATGGCTGGGTCTATGGCTTGAAGGATGGTTTGCTGAACGACCTGGAAGTGACGGTCACGGCTGGCCACGAGCTGGCGCCGCGCATGGCGGCCCGCCTGGCTCGCTACGAAGCAACGGCGTAAGCAGCGCCGGCGCCGCGCCAGATCCCTGGCCACGCCGATGCCTGTCGCAGCGTGGCGCAACGCGCCGCGCATATCCATATAGTAAATGCTTCGTTTGCAAGGAACGCCGGCCGGCATACAGTGGACTTCCCCAGACTCTTGGCGAATTCCCATGTCGGCCGTCCTGAAACCCTTGCAATCCACCAGCCATTTCCGTATCGAGACGTTCGATGCGCCGCTCGGCGCGCAAGTGCTGGGGCTGGACCTGGCGCAGCCGCTGTTGCTGGGCGACTTCCAGCGCCTGCACCATGCCCACCTCGACCATCACGTGCTGGTGTTCCGCAACCAGCGCATCACGCCGCAGCAACAAGTCGATTTCAGCCGCCGCTTCGGTCCCCTGCAAATCCACGTGCTGCGCCAGTTCCAGCTACCCACGCAACCGGAAGTGCTGATCATCTCGAACATCGTCGAAGATGGCCAGCCCATTGGCCTGGGCGACGCGGGCCATTTCTGGCATTCCGATTTGTCGTACAAGCAAGTGCCCAGCCTCGGCTCCATGCTGCACGCGCAAGAGTTGCCGGAAGAGGGCGGCGATACCGTGTTTGCGAATATGCACCTGGCCTGGGAAAGTTTGCCGGCCGCGCTGCGCCACGCCGTGCGCGGCGCCCGCGCCGAACACAGCTATCTGAGCCAGTATGAGGAGTTGCGCCGCCGCAACCCATGGCGCCCCGCCCTGACGCAGGCGCAGATCGATGAAGTCAAACCGGTCACCCATCCCGTGGTGCGCGTGCATCCGGAAACGGGACGGCGCGCCCTGTTTGTCAGCGAACATTTCACCACGCGCATCGTCGGCCTGCCCGAGGATGAAAGCCGCGCCCTGCTCGACGAACTGTTTGCCCACAGCGTGCGCCCCGAACACCTGTATGTGCACCGTTGGCAGCCGCATGACCTGGTGTTCTGGGACAACCGCTCGCTGATGCATCTGGCGACGGCTTGCCCGCCCGAGCAGCGCCGCAAACTGTATCGCACCACCATCGAAGGCGATGTGCCGTACTGATTTTTGTCTGTTGATCTGACCCAAGGAGTGTCCATGTTGCCGATCTTTACCTTTGCCCGCCGCCGCCTTTTCGCCACTATCGCCATGCTGTGTTTGACAGGCATGGCAATGCCCATGGCCCGGGCCGAAGGCCAGATCCGCATCGCCGGCCAGCACGGTATCACCTTCTTGCTGCTCAACATTGCGCAGGAACAAAAGCTGATCGAAAAGCATGGCAAGCAGCAGGGTGTCGACGTGAAGGTCGAGTGGATCACCTTGTCCGGCGGACCCGCCATCAATGACGCTTTGTTGTCGGGCAATATCGATATCGCGGGGGCTGGGCTGGGGCCGCTGCTGACGATATGGGACCGTACGAAAGGCCGGCAGAATGTGCGCGGCGTGGCGTCTTTGGGCAATTTCCCCTACTACTTGATCAGCAACAACCCGAAGGTGAAAACCCTGGCGGACTTGACGGACAAGGACCGCATTGCCTTGCCCGCCGTGTCTGTCTCCGTGCAGGCGCGCATCTTACAGATGGCCGTGGCAAAGCAGTGGGGCGACAAGGAATTTGCCCGTCTGGATAAAATCACGCAAACCTTGCCGCACCCGGATGCGGCCGCCGCCATCATCGCCGGCGGCACGGAGTTGAGCGGCCACTTCGGCAACTCGCCGTTCCAGGAGCAGGAACTGGCGCAGAACCCGAACGCCCACATCATCTTGAACTCTTACGACGTGCAAGGTGGACCCAGCTCGTCGACCCTGCTTTATGCGACGGAAAAATACCGCAAGGATAATCCCAAGACTTACCGCGCCTTTATCGCCGCGCTGGCGGAAGCGGCGCAGTATGCGAGCAGCAACCCGCAGGGTGCGGCCGACATCTATATCAAGGTCAACAAGAGCAAGGTGGACCGCAACTTGCTGCTGAAAATCTTTGCCAACCCGCAAGTGCAATTCAAGATTGCACCGCAAAATACCTATGGCCTGGCGCAATTCTTGCATCGCGTGAGCGCCATCCGCAACCTGCCCGACAGCTGGCGCGATTACTTCTTTGACGATCCTGCCATTACACAAGGAGGCTGACATGAACGCACCGGCTTTTCACCTGGTACGCCCGCCCGCGACGGTGGCACCCCTGCTCAGCGTGAAACATGTCAGCCTGGAGTACCGCACGGAACAGCGCACGGTGCGCGCCACGCACGACGTCAGTTTCGACGTATTTCGCGGCGACCGTTTTGTGTTGCTGGGGCCATCGGGCTGCGGCAAATCTTCGCTCTTGAAAGCCGTGGCCGGTTTCATCGCGCCGCGCGCGGGCAGCATCGCCATGCAAGATAAGATCATCACAAAGCCGGGGCCGGACCGTGTCGTCGTGTTCCAGGAATTCGACCAGTTACCGCCGTGGAAAACCGTGCTGGAAAACGTCATGTTCCCCTTGCTGGCCAGCAAGCGGCTGGACAAGGTGGCGGCCCGCGAGCGCGCCCATCACTGGATCGCCAAGGTGGGCCTGGCCGGCTTTGAAGATGCCCATCCGCACACCTTGTCGGGTGGCATGAAGCAGCGGGTGGCCATCGCGCGCGCGCTGGCTATGCAGCCGGAAGTGTTGTTGATGGACGAGCCGTTTGCCGCCCTCGATGCCTTGACGCGGCGCAAGATGCAAGAAGAGCTGAGCCGCTTGTGGGAAGAGTTGCGCTTTACCCTCGTGTTTGTCACGCATTCGATCGAGGAAGCGCTGGTGGTGGGCAACCGCATCCTGCTGCTGTCGCCCCATCCTGGCAGGGTGCGCGCAGAACTGAACAGCCATCAGTTCGGCTTGCACAGCGCAGGCAGTGCGCAATTCCAGGCCGCCAGCAGCCGCATCCACGGCTTGCTGTTCGATGAAGACGCAACGGCTGCCCCGCAAGCCGCTAGCGCGCAGCGGGAGGGCGTATGAACGTGCTGCTGGAACCGCCGATCCGCCAGGAATTCGTATATGCGGCGCCGCCACCTGTCGGCGTCACCATCGAGCCGCCGCTGTCGCGCTGGCAGCGCTGGAGTCAGCACGCGCTGTGGCGCAAGGTCTTGATTCTGCTCAGCCTGGCTTTGCTTTGGGAGGGCGCGGCGCGCTGGACACACAACGATTTACTCTTGCCCAGCTTTCTGCAGACGGCGCAGGCGTTTATCGGCGGCATCGCCAGTGGTGAATTGCTCACTCGTACAGCCGCCTCCCTGGTCGTCTTGCTGCAAGGCTATGCGGTGGGTGTGCTGGCCGCCTTCGTGCTGACCCTGCTGGCCGTGTCCAGCCGCATCGGGCGTGACCTGCTGGAAACCCTGACGGCCATGTTCAACCCCTTGCCGGCGATTGCCCTGCTGCCGCTGGCCCTGCTGTGGTTCGGCCTGGGGCGCGCCAGCTTGATCTTCGTCATCGTCCATTCCGTGATGTGGCCGCTGGCATTGAATACGTATGCCGGCTTCCAGAGCGTGCCGGAAACCCTGCGCATGGCGGGCCGCAATTACGGGCTGAGCGGCTTGCGCCTGGTGCTGCACATCCTCGTGCCGGGCGCCTTGCCCTCCATTGTCTCGGGCTTGAAGATCGGCTGGGCGTTTGCCTGGCGTACCCTGATCGCCGCCGAGCTGGTATTTGGCACGACATCTGGGCAGGACGGCCTGGGCTGGTATATTTTTCAGAACCGCAACGAGTTGTACACGGACAAGGTATTCGCGGGCCTGGCGGCCGTCATCGTCATCGGGCTGCTGGTGGAAAACATCGGCTTTCGCAGCCTGGAACGCGTCACTTTGAAACGCTGGGGCATGCAACGGTAGTTGTCACGATAACTACTTCAGCATGCTGCGCGCCGCCGCGATGATTTGCCGCGACAGCTGCTCCATGCGCGGCGACTGCACTTTCCACGTGTGCCAGTACAGGGCCACGTCGGCCGGTGTCTTGGGCGTGAGCATTTCCACCAACTCGCCATCCGTGTTCGCCTTCAGCAGCAGCTCGGGCACCATGCCGTAGCCGAGGCCGTAGCGGATGGCGTTGAAGTGCGAGGTGGCGCCCGGCACGTAATGGCAGGGGTAGGCCCCTTCTGGTAAGCCCAGCGCCTCTTGCAGGAACGATGATTGCAAGGTGTCCTTGCGCGTGTAAGCGACGACGGGCGCCGTGCGCGCCGCCTTGCGCGTCAGGCCGTGCGCGAACCACTGCTGGCGGAACGCGGGCGTGGCCACCAGCCAGTAGCGCATCACACCCAGCGATTCCGCCGTGCAGCCGCGCATGGGTTTGGGCTCCGTGCTGATGCAGCCAATCGCCATGCCCGTTTCCAGCAAAGTATACGTGTGGTCCTGGTCTTCCACGGTCAGGTCCAGCAGCACGCGCTCGCGTATCAGCACCTCGGACAGGGCCGGGAAGAACCAGGTACCCATCGAATCCGCGTTCAGCGCCAGCACCAGGGTCAGCGGGGCATCCTGCTGCACCGCCAGTTCCGCCTGCAAGTCCGCTTCCAGTAGTTTGGCACGTTTCAGGTACTGCATCAGGCGCTGGCCCATGCGTGTGGCGCGCGCAGGACGGCTGCGCACGATCAAGGCATTGCCCAGCTGACTTTCCAGCGCCCGCACGCGCTGAGAAATGGCGGGCGAGGTCAGGTGCAGCCGCAGCGCCGCCTGCTCGAAGCTGCCCGTTTCGACAACGGCGCGGAACGCTTCCGTGTGCTTGGGATTCAGGTTCATGGTGTGCGCCTAACATAAGAAAAATTTATCAATACTAAATAATACTTACTTTTGATAAGGATAGGTGTGTTGCAGTGCACAATGCCTCTTTGATGGAGTGCGGCATACCCGTATGCGGCCTCCTGGCAGCAAGGGAATATCACCATGGAAGCACAAGCGAACGACACGACCACCCGCAAGTCGCCATCCAAGCTGGCGCGCAATCTGAAATTCGGCCTGGGCATGACCCTGGGCCTGGGCATGGCCGCCGCGCTGGCGGGCGGCTGGTGGCTGCGCCAGGCATGGCAGGATTTGCCGGCCGTCGAGCACCTGGCCCAGTACAAGCCTGCGCTGCCGCTGCGCATTTTCTCCAGCGAAGGCGAGCTGCTGGCCGAATACGGCGAAGAGCGCCGCGAATTTTTGCCCTTGAAGGAGATTCCGCTGCGCATGCGCCAGGCCTTGCTGGCCATCGAGGATGCGCGTTTCTACGAGCATGGCGCCGTCGATTTCTATGGCTTGACGCGCGCCACGCTCGCCAACATCGTCACAGGCCACCATGCGCAGGGCGCCAGCACCATCACCATGCAGGTGGCGCGCGACTTTTTCCTGTCGCGCGAAAAGACCGTGCAGCGCAAGCTGACGGAGATGCTGCTCGCCTACAAGCTGGAACAGCACTACGGCAAGGACAAGCTGCTGGAACTGTATATGAACCAGATTTACCTGGGCGAGCGTTCCTACGGCTTTTCCGCCGCTTCGAATATCTATTTCGACAAGCCCCTGGCCGAGGTCAGCATCGCCGAAGCGGCCATGCTGGCGGGCTTGCCGAAAGCGCCGTCGGCCTATAACCCCGTCGCCAATCCGCAGCGCGCCACCGTGCGCCAGCACTACATCCTGCAGCGCATGCGCGAACTCGGCTACATCACGCCAGCCGAATTTGACGCCGCCGTGGCGGAAAAACTGGCCCTGAACAAGGACCGTAACAGCTCCGTGCACGCGGCCGCGTATGCGGTCGAGGAAGCGCGGCAGTTGATCCTGCAAAGCTATCCCGAAGGCGCCTACAGCATGGGCCTGGACGTGACGACCACCATCCGCATGGCGCCGCAGCGGGCGGCCGACAAGTCGCTGCGCGATGGCTTGCTGAACGCGCAGGCGCGACGCGGCTATCGTGGCCCGGAAGCGCGCCTGGCTGCCTCCGAAGACAGCTTGGCGCGCCAGCTAGCCGCCTATCCGGATAGCGGAGATTTGCGTGCCGCGCTGGTGCGCAAAGTCGATACTGCTGGCAAGCGCCAACTGACGGCGCAGCTACGCAATGGCGACGAGATCGTGCTCACGGCATCGGATGCGCGCCTGGGCGGCAAGCTGCAATGGGATGGCAAGCGCGCCATCGTCGAGGGCAGCGTGATTCGCGTGGTGCACGACGCGGCAAAGAAGCGCTGGCTGGTGAGCCAGCTGCCAGAGATGGAAGGCGCGCTCATTTCCGTCGATGCGCACAGCGGCGAAATCGTCGCCATGGCGGGCGGCTTCGATTTCTACCGCAACCACTACAACCACGCCATGCAGGCGTACCGCCAGCCCGGCTCCAGCTTCAAGCCCTTCGTGTATTCGGCGGCGCTGGAAAAGGGATATTTCCCAGGCACCGCCGTGGACGATACGCAGCGCTTGCTGCTGCCGCAGGAAACGGGAGCGCAGCCGTGGCGTCCGCGCAATTACGCCAACAACTATGAAGGTTTCATCAGCGTGCGGCGCGGCCTGGTACGCTCGAAAAACCTGGTGGCCGTCAGCCTGATGCAGGCGGCCGGCCCCGCCTACGTGCAGCACTACGCCACGCGCTTCGGCTTCGAGGGCGCGCGCAATCCCGTCTCCCTGCCGCTGGCGCTGGGCGCGGGCGCCGTCACGCCGCTGCAACTGGCGCAGTCGTATGCGGTGTTCGCCAACGGCGGCATGCAGATGCCGCCGAAATTGATCAAGGAAGTGCGCAGCCGCAGCGGCGAAGTGCTGTTCAGCGATGCGGCGCCACGCGCCAAGGGCGAACCGGCACCGGGCACGCAAGTCATCACCACGCGCAATGCCTACGTCATGGACAGCATGCTGCGCGACGTCGTCAAGCGCGGCACGGGACGCGGCGCGCTGGCGCTGGGACGCGGCGACGCGGCCGGCAAGACGGGGACATCGAACAATGCGTATGACGCCTGGTTCGCCGGCTATTCCTCGGGCCTCGTGTCTGTCGTCTGGCTCGGCTACGACCAGCCGAAAAGCCTGGGCAACGCCACCGGGGGGACTTTGGCGCTGCCTGTCTGGCGCGACTACATGCAGGTGGCAGTACAAGGCCGCCGCGAACAGGTGCTGGCCGAACCGCCAGGCCTGGCGTTGCTCGACGGCGATTACGTGTATGCCGAATACCTGGCCGGCGACTGCCTGAAGGATAACTTTGCCTTTATCCACAGCAGCGTCAGTTGTGGCAGTGGCGATGCGGATACGCGCATGGCGCACGGTGACGCTGGCAATGGCGGCAATGGCGGCTCCAGCACGGGCACGAGTGAGGCGCGCACCTTGAGCGAAGCGCGCGAACGCGAACAAATTCTCAAATCATTTTCGGAAGAGTAAGAGCATGTTGCTATATACGATTTACCTGGTGGCGATTGTCGCCGAAGCGATGTCCGGCGCCATCATGGGCATGCGGCGCGGCATGGATTTGTTCGGCATCTGCATGATCGGCACCGTCACGGCGCTCGGTGGCGGCACCGTGCGTGACGTGCTGCTCGGGCACTATCCGCTGGGCTGGATCGCGCATCCCGAGTACCTGCTGTTTACCATCGGCGCGGCTGTCGTCACGGCCTTTGTCGCGCGCTACCTGCACCATCTGCGCGCCATCTTCTTGCTGGTCGATGGACTGGGGCTGGTGGCGTTTTGCGTGATCGGTTGCGACATCGCCATGTCGGCCAAGATGCATCCAGCCATCGTCGTGCTGGCGGGGATGATCACGGGCGTCTTCGGCGGCTTGCTGCGCGATATTCTGTGCAACCAGATTCCCCTCGTGCTGCAGCGTGAAGTGTATGCCACCGTGGCGCTGTTTACGGGCAGCCTGTATGTCGGACTGCTGTATTTCAAGGTCGACAGCTCGGTGGCGCAGCTGGCGTCCATCGGCGCCGGCTTCCTGTTCCGTTTCCTGGCCCTGCACTTCGAGTGGCGCTTGCCGAATTTCAATGGCGACCGCATACGGGGATTTGAGTAAGGCAGCAGCCGCGTAAATATTTTCACGCACATTTAACCCCTTTTTCTGCGCCGCTGCGTTTCATGTTTGACACCCCAGCCAACCGGAGAAGAAGCGATGTCCAGCGCCCTCAAGATCACCCTGATACTGTCCCTGCTGCTGTCGGCAGGCTGCCACGCCGCCGGCACGGCACCGCGCAAGACGCTGGCGCCGTTCGCCAGCGAGCAGGCCTTGAGCAGCTATTTGCAGCAGTTGCAGGCGCGCCAGGCGGCCCTGCAAAGGGAACAGCAGAAACTGCAGCGCGCGACGGCGCAGTATTCGGCGCAGTACACGGCGGCGGCGCCGGCCCCTGTCGCACCGATGGCGGCGAAAGCCGTGCCGGCAGCTTCGGCAGAAGCGGCGGAATCCATCACCAATGTGCAGACGGCGGGCGTGGACGAAGGCGGCATCGTCAAGCTGCATGGCAAGCACCTGGTGATGCTCCGACGCGGTAAGCTGTTTACGGTGCAGGTAGGCGGCAATGCCCTGCAACCCGTCGCCGTGCTCGACGCGTTCGCGCCGGGCAGCGATCCGTCGGGCAGCTGGTATGACGAGATGCTGATCGATGGCGATACGGTGGTGGTCATCGGCTACAGCTACAGCCGTGGCGGCACGGAGATTGGCCTGTTCGACATCGCGGCCGACGGCAAGCTGGCCTACCGCTCCACGTATCACTTGCGCTCCAACGATTATTATTCCTCGCGCAATTACGCCAGCCGGCTGATAGGCAGCAAACTGGTGTTCTATTCTCCCCTGTCGTTGAACTTGCGCCGGGGCGACCCGTTCGGCGGCTTTCCTGCGCTGCGTCGCTGGCGTCCCGACGCCGTGCCGTCCGACTTCAAGCGCATCGCCCCTGCCACGCGCATCTATCGTACCGATGAGGAGCCCGAAGTTGGCGCCGGCCTGACCCTGCACACGGTCACCGTGTGCGACCTGGCGCAGCGCGACATGCGTTGCGAAGCGACGGCCGTGATGGGACCGCAGGGCCGCGCATTTTATGTGTCGGGCGAGTCCGTATTCGTGTGGACCACGCGCCGGGGCCGCGACTCGGGCGTGTTCCGCATTCCCCTCGATGGCAGTGCGCCCAGCGCCCTGAAAGTGGCGGGCGCGCCCGTCGACCAGTTCTCGTTCCTGGAAAGCGTGGATGGCCACCTGAACGTCTTGCTGCGCGCCGAGGGCCAGGGCGACGCCATGTGGGATGGTGCGCGGGGCCGCGGCGACATGGCCCTGCTGCGCGTGCCGTTGACGTCGTTTTCCGATGGCCGCGACAGTGCGCCCGCCAGCAGCTACAAGCCTCTGCCCGGTGGTGGCGGTTACGGCTTGCAGAACCGCTATGTGGGAGCGTATCTGTTGTACGGCAATCCGGGCAATGGCGGCGGGCGACAGGCAGACCAGTCCTGGCCGCGCCAGCCCCTGTATGCCGTGCGCTGGGCCGATGCGGGCAGCGTGCAAGCTTTATCTCTGCCGCACGGCGTGGAGCGCATCGAGGCGCTGGGCAATGATGCCGTGGTGATCGGTGCGCAGGGCAAGGATTTGCACTTCAGCAGCATCCGCCTGGGGGCGCAGGCGTCCGTCGCCACGCGCTACATCCGCGCCGATGCGGCGCAGGGAGAGTCGCGCAGCCACGGCTTTTTCTACAAGCCGCAAGCGCAAGACGAAGGCATGATCGGGCTGCCCATCCTGGGCGCGGATGAGCGGCCCGGCTTGAACCGGCCGGCCGCTTCCATCCTGTACCTGCGCAACAGCGGCTTGCAATTGACGGAACTGGGTGCGCTGGCCACACGGCCCGGTCCATCACCGGATGACGGCTGCCGCGCATCCTGCGTGGACTGGTATGGCAATGCGCGCCCCTTGTTCCTGCAGGGCCGCGTCTTCGCCCTGCTCGGCTATGAATTGGTGGAGGGGGCGCTCAAGGTGGGACAGATCCGCGAAGTGCGCCGCATCAGTTATGCGCCCATTGCGTCCACTGTACGCTGAAGGCGCAGGGAAATTGTCGCTGCCGCGTAGTTCGGCTACACTGGTTCGCATGCCCGACACTTTACTCACCGCGACGGATGAAGACCTGATGCTGCGCTACAGCGCCGGCGACCTGCCATCGTTTCGGGAATTGTACCGGCGCCATAGCCAGGGCCTGTACCGCTTTGTGGCCTGGCGTGCGCCGCGCCGCGCGTGGGTTGACGAGATAGTGCAGGATGCCTGGGCCAGCCTGCACGCGGCGCGCACGGGCTACCGGCCGCAGGCGGCGTTTCGCACCTATCTGTACCAGATCGCGCGTAACCGCCTGATCGACATCCTGCGCCAGCGGGAAGGACAGGAGCATGACGACGTGGGCGAACTGGCCGACGAGGGCGCATCGCCGTCGCAGTCGCTGGAGTGGAAACAGCAGCACGCGCTGCTGCATGCGGCCATCGCCGCGTTGCCCACCGAGCAAAAAGAGGCGCTGGTGCTGCAGCAGTTCAGCGGCATGAGCATCCTCGAGATCGCCGTGGTGACGGGGGCGGAGGCGGAAACCGTCAAGAGCCGGCTGCGCTATGCCATGCAGAAGTTGCGGGCCGGACTGGACAGCGCGGGAGGGCAGGCATGAATACGCACGATCAAGATAACGACGAAGTGCATGACGCAGAATTGAACGCGCTGCTGGCCGGCTTGCCGCAGCCAGGGCCTTCCAGCGCGCTCGATGCGCTCATCCTGGCCGATGCAGAGAAAGCTCTGCAACAACCGGCAGCCGCGAACGACAGCGCCGATGGTGTGCTGCGTACCTTGCCCGCCAAGAAATCCCCGGACTATCCGCAGCGCTGGCGCGTTCCGCTGGGGCTGGCCGCCGCCGTGCTGCTGACGGTGAACCTGATCGGCGTGGACTGGTTCGGCTCGAAGCCGGCACAATTTCCCGTGGTCGGGGAACCGGTCACGCAGGATGCGATGCCGGATGCGGCGCCAGTGCCGCAAGCTGCCGTCTCCACGGCGCCCGTGCAGGCGCCAGTACCGGCGCGAGTATCAGCGCCAGTGCCGCGTGCCATGGCCGCAGCCAAGCCAGCGCCGCCGCCTGAACTGGCACCGCCGCCACCGCCAGCCACGGATATGCAGCGGGCAATGGAGCAGCAAGCCGCCGTGCAAGCCGAATCCAGCTTGCAGCGCCAGTCCCCCGTGCAGCGCGCGCTGGCCATGCCCGCTCCCGTCGCGGCAAAGTCGGCGCCGCTGCCGCCGCCGGCCAGGCTTGACGCTTCCGTGTGGCTGGTGAAGATCGACGCTTTGCTCAAGGCGGGCGAAGGCGCGCTGGCGCAGGACGAATGGACCGCGTTCCGGCAGGCGTATCCCGATTATCCTGTGGCCGAGGAGCTGCGGCAGCGCCTGGAGAAAATACCGAAGTAGCGCGCGTTACACGATGCCCTTCCGGCGTTCCCACACGGCGCTGCCGACGAAAATGGCGGCGCACACCCACATCACGGCCGGTAGAGCGTTCACGCCCACCGATTGCATCAGCACGCCCGTCAGCAGGGGACCACCGCCGCTGGTCACGCCCCAGGTGGCGTTGACGATGGCGCTGGCGCTGGTCAGCGACAGACCAGTGAAGCGTTCGCCACAGGCCACCAGCGCCAGCATGTAAATGCCTCCCGCCGCCGCGCCCAGCAACAGTAGCAAGGTCCACCACAGCCACGGCGTGCCGACGGCGAACGGCAGCAACGGCAAGAGCAGGCAGACCGCCACGCCGCAGCTTGCGTGCACCCTGGCGCGGCCAAAGCGGTCTGCCATCCATCCCAGCGCGAATTGCAGGCCCGTGTCGCCCACCAGCACCACCGTGGCCGACAGCAGGGCCAGGTCCGTGCTGATGCCGTGCTCCATCGCATACAGCGGCAGGAGGCTCAATGCCAGCGTATCGAACAGGGCAAAGAAGGCGGCGCCCAGCACGATCATCGGCATGCGCGGCAGGATCAAGGTCCATTTCACGCCATGTTCTTCCGGCTCCCTTTCCGGGCCGCTGTTCGAGATCAGCATCAATCCCGGCACGGCCAGCAGGAACAGCAGGCCGCAGGCGGCAAAGCTCCAGCTGATCTTGTCGTTGAAGAGGGCGACGAGGGCAGGGCCGATCAGCTGGAAAAACGTAAAACTGGTGGTGTACATGGCCACCACGCGGCCCCGCGAATTGTCGGGCGCCAGGCGATTGACCCATGCTTCGCCGATGGTAAACAGCACGCCCATGGCGCCGCCGAACAGGAAACGCAGCACGCTCCACGCCAGCAGGTGGTCGGTGAACTGCATGGCGATCGTCGCCAGCGACGCTACCCACACGGCGCCCAGCATGGTGGCGCGCGCGCCAAAGCGCCTCACCCAGCGCGAGACGAACGGCGAGGCGGCCAGGATGCCGAGCGCGCTGACGGCCGTGATCATGCCGATGATGTCCGTGCCCACGCCGCGCTGGTGCAGGGTCAACGCGGTGAGCGGCATGGTGGCGCCCAGGCCCAGGCCCACCACGCCGATGCTGACCACGAGGGCGAAGAAATCACGCCATGGCATGGTCTTCATGGCTGCCCCCGCAGGGTGAAAAAGGAGTTTTGGAAGACTTGAAAACGGTGTGGATGCATGGGAAAGTAAGGGACTTTGCCGGTGGTGCTGGTGTTTGGCGCCGGACGGGCATATGATGATTTTAATAAAGGCAAGATTGCAAAGCCGTAGTGTAGGCGATGTGTGCCGGTTTCTATTGGCTCTGCTGTACAGTGTAGCGAGCGGCAGCGCTGTCATGGCGCTGTCATTGGATCGTCACGCCAGCGAGGAAGCTCCATGCGCCATCCCATCGTTCTCGTTCCTGCCTGCCAGCGCCAGTTGGGAAACCATGCCTGGCACATGGCGCAGGACAAGTACCTGCACGCCGTGCTGCACGGCGCCGGCTGCCTGCCGCTGCTGCTGCCTGCCCTGGGAGCTGAGGTGGACCTGGACGCGGCGCTGCAGATCGCCGATGGCATCCTGCTGACCGGTTCCGCCTCGAACGTCGACGCGCGCCTGTATGGCGAAGACATCCTGCATCCCGACTTACCGCAAGACCCCGCGCGCGACGCCACCACCTTGCCCCTGATCCGCGCCGCGCTGGCGCGCCAGCTGCCCTTGCTCGCCATCTGCCGCGGTTTCCAGGAAGTCAATGTGGCCCTGGGCGGCACCCTGCACCAGGCCGTGCATGCGGTGCCGAACATGCAGGATCACCGCGAAAAGGTGCTCGATCCGCTGGAACGCCAGTACGCGCCCGCGCACCGCATTCGCCTGATGCCCGAGGGCCTTTTGTCGCGCCTGCTGGGCGGCGAGAGCGAAATGATGGTCAATTCCCTGCATGGCCAGGGCCTGGCCCGGCTGGCCGACGGCTTGCTGGTGGAAGCCCTGGCCGACGACGGGCTGGTGGAAGCCTACACGGTGGCCAGCGCCCCCGGTTTTACGCTGGGCGTGCAATGGCACCCGGAATGGCAGGTGGAAGACAATGCGCACGCCATGCGGCTGTTCGGTGCCTTCGGCCAGGCGTGCCGCGATTACCAGGAACAGCAGCACAGAAAGATAGAATGACAGGACAGGAATGACAGGTGCGCCGCACCAGCACCGCGCGGCGCTTGATTAATACCAGCGAGAGGAAAACATGGCAATACGCGAAAATTTCACTTATACGGATATGGATTTGTGGCTCAATGAAAAGCGCGTCACGGAAATCGAGTGCCTGGTGCCTGACTTGACGGGTGTGGCGCGCGGGAAGATCCTGCCGCGCGGTAAATTCACCCAGGAGCGCGGCATGCGCATCCCGGAAGCGGTGCTGGGCATGACCGTGACGGGCAATTACCCGGTCGACGACGGCGGCTACGACCGCGCCATTTCCAGCACCGACCGCGACATGATCTTGAAGGCCGATCCCACCACCATCACCATGGTGCCGTGGGCCACAGACCCCACCGCGCAAGTCATCCACGACTGCTATTTTGCCGACGGCATGCTGGTCGATTTTGCTCCAAGATCTGTGCTACGGCGCGTGCTGAAACTGTATGCGGACAAGGGCTGGAAACCCGTGGTGGCGCCGGAGCTGGAATTCTACCTGACGGCGAAGAACACCGACCCCGACTTGCCGCTGAAGCCGCCCATCGGCCGCAGCGGCCGGGCCGAGACCAGCCGCCAGGTCTACAGCATCGATGCGGTCAACGAATTCGACCCGTTGTTCGAGGATATCTACGATTACTGCGAATTGATGAACCTCGACGTCGACACCTTGATCCACGAGATCGGTGCGGGACAGATGGAAATCAACTTCCTGCACGGCGACCCGCTGGGCCTGGCCGACAAGGTCTTTTTCTTCAAGCGCACCCTGCGTGAAGCGGCCTTGAAACACGATATGTACGCCACCTTCATGGCCAAGCCCATGGCAGGCGAGCCGGGGTCCGCCATGCATGTGCACCAGAGTGTCGTCGATGCGAAGACGGGACTGAATATCTTCAGCAACGACGACGGTTCGGCCGCGCCCATCTTCAAGCATTACATTGCGGGATTGCAGCGCTACATGCCGTCGGCCATGGCCATCGTCGCGCCTTACGTGAACTCCTACCGCCGCATCGTGCGCCATACGGCCGCACCCATCAACATCCAGTGGGGCCTGGACAACCGCACCGTGGGTTTTCGCGTGCCCGAGTCGGGCGTGCAGGACCGCCGCGTGGAAAACCGCATCATCGGCGCCGACGCCAATCCCTACCTGGCGCTGGCCGTGACGCTGGCCTGTGGATATCTGGGCATGACGGAGCAGCTGGAAGCGACGCCGATGATGGTGGGCAGCGCCTACGACATGAAGTTCGAACTGCCACAAGGCTTACCGGAAGCCCTGCAACTGCTGCGCGCGGAAGACAAGCTGCGCACGGTGCTGGGCGATCGCTTCATCGACGTGTATGCGGCCATCAAGGACCTGGAGCACCAGGAATTCATGACGGTGATCAGCCCATGGGAGCGCGAACACTTGTTATTGCACGTTTAAAAGGAGCACGCATGAGCACAACAAACAATCCACTGGCGCCAAGCGCCGCCCTGGTCGCCTCCGTGGCGCAGAAGAACGCGGCGCCGCAGGTGTATGACACGGCCGCCATCCAGCAAATGGACTCGGCCCACTACCTGCATCCATTCACCGACTTCCAGGACCTGGCAAGCAAGGGCGCCAGGGTGATGGTGCGCGGCGACGGCGTCTACCTGTGGGATAGCCAGGGCAAGAAAATCGTCGATGGCATGTCTGGCCTGTGGTGCGTGAACGTGGGCTACGGCCGCACCTCGATTTCGCAAGCCGTGTACAAGCAGATGGAAACGCTGCCCTTCTATAACAGCTTCTTTGGCACGACGAACGTGCCAGCCGCGCAGCTGGCGGCCAAGCTGGCGCAAATCTCGCCGCCGCAGTTCCAGCATGTGTTCTTCACCAGTTCCGGCTCCGAAGGCAACGACACGAATTTGCGCATGGTGCGCCGCTACTGGGACATCCTCGGCTACCAGGAGCGCCATACCATCATCAGCCGCCACAACGCGTATCACGGCAGCACGGTGGCGGGAGCGTCGCTGGGCGGCATGGATGGCATGCATGCGCAGGGCGGCCTGCCGATACCGGGCATCGCGCATATCGGCCAGCCGAATTACCTGGAGTCGGGCCACGGATTGACGCCAGAGGAATTCGGTGTAAAAGCGGCCGGCTGGCTGGAAGAAAAAATCCTGGAAATCGGCGCCGACAAGGTGGCCGCCTTCATCGGCGAGCCGGTGCAGGGCGCGGGCGGTGTCATCATCCCCCCAAGTACCTACTGGCCTGAAATACAGCGCATCTGCGACAAGTACGGCATCTTGCTCATCGCCGATGAAGTCATCTGCGGCTTTGGCCGCCTGGGGCGCTGGTTTGGCTCCGAACTGTTCGGCATCAAGCCCGACCTGATCACCTTTGCCAAGGGCGTCACGTCCGGCTATGTGCCCCTGGGCGGCGTGCTGGTGGGCGACAGGGTGGCCAAGGTGCTGATCGAGCAGGGCGGCGAATTCACGCACGGTTTCACGTATTCGGGCCATCCCGTCGCTTGCGCGGCGGCGCTGGAAAACATCCGCATCATCGAGGAAGAGCAACTGGTGGCAAAGGTGGCCGAGGATACGGGCCCCTACCTGAAACAGTGCTTCGCCAGCCTGGGCGAACATCCGCTGGTCGGCTACGCGGACAGCTGCGGCCTGGTCGCGGGCCTGAACCTGGTGCGCAAGAAGGGCGCCACCGTGCATGAGAACGAGCTGTTCGACGAGAACCAGGGTGTGGGCATGCTCTGCCGCGGCCACATGTTCGACAACGGCGTCATCATGCGTGCCGTGGGCGAGCGCATGATCGTCGCCCCGCCGCTGGTCATGACGCGCGCGCAGATCGATGAAATGGTGACGTTGATACGCCTGTGTTTGGACAAGACCTATGCGCAGGTGAAGGCGAAGGGCTGGGTGTAGGTTTTTGCCCCATTTTGCCGCCATCTGCGCAATTTTTGGACCGCGATGGCGGCAGTTCCGCTAAACTTCCATCTTGGCCGCCACTACAGCGGCCAGTTTTTCATTTTGACACCCTCGACCAAAGTACCCACACATGACGATAGCAATACCTGCCGCGTCGGCCAGCGACGCCCAAGCGCCTTTCTTGCTGATTGATCAATTGGTCAAGGAATTCGATGGCGTGCGCGCCGTCGATGCGATTTCCGTGACGATCAACAAGGGCGAGATTTTCGCCCTGCTCGGCAGTTCAGGTTGCGGCAAGTCGACCCTGCTGCGCATGCTGGCCGGTTTCGAGACGCCGACCTCGGGGCGCATTGCTCTGGCGGGCAACAGCATCGTCGATGTGCCGCCGCACCAGCGGCCCATCAACATGATGTTCCAGTCGTACGCGCTGTTCCCGCACCTGTCCGTGTGGGATAACATCGCCTTCGGCCTGCGCCGCGACGGCTTGCCGAAAGCGGAAGTGGCGGCGAGGGTCGAGCAGATGCTGGCGCTGGTGCAGCTGGGCCAATACGCGAAGCGCAAGCCGCATCAACTGTCGGGCGGCCAGCAGCAGCGCGTGGCGCTGGCGCGCAGCCTGGCCAAGCGCCCGCAATTGCTGCTGCTCGACGAGCCTCTGGGCGCGCTCGACAAGAAACTGCGTGAACGCACGCAGATGGAACTGGTGAACATCATCGAACAGGTGGGCGTCACCTGCGTGATGGTCACGCACGACCAGGATGAGGCGATGAGCATGGCCACGCGCATCGCCGTCATGAGCGAAGGGCGCATCCTGCAAGTGGGCGCGCCCGGTGAAATCTACGAAACGCCAAACTGCCGCTTTGTCGCCGACTTCATCGGCAGCGTCAACCTGTTCGACGGGCACATCACGCGGGACGAACCCGATCACGTGGTGATCGCCACCGCCGATGGCGAGCACTATGTCTCGCACGGTATCACGGGCAACTTGGGCATGGATGTCTCGGTGGCCGTGCGCCCCGAAAAAATCGGCATCCAGATTGAGCCACCCGCTTTGGAAGAGCGCGCGTCGCCAGCGGAGCATGGCTACAACTGCGCCCAGGGCGTGATCGTCGCCATGGCGTATTTTGGCAATGAAACCAGTTACCATGTGCGCCTCGACAGCGGCGCGGTGGTGAAAGTCTCGCGCACCAACGCGGCCCGCCACGACGCCGCGCGCCTCGAGCGCGAGCAGCGCGTGTGGGTCTGGTGGGATGGCGCCGACATCGTCGTGCTGACCAGCTGAGGCCATCATGACGTCCCTCTTGCAATCGCTGCGTAACCTTGTCACCCTGCGCTGGATAACGGGGAGAAATGCGGCCCGCAACGCCGTCATCGCCGTGCCTTCCTTGTTCCTGACAGCCGCCTTCCTCGTGCCTTTCCTGATCGTGCTGCGCATCAGCCTGTCCGACATGGACACGGCGGGCAGCCCCTTTGGCGGCTTGCTGTCGTATGTCGACGGCATCGTCGTGCTGAAGGTCAAAATCGCCAATTACCTGTTCATCGCCGCCGATGAACTGTATTTGCTCACCTATCTCAGTTCCTTGAAATATGCGGCGATTACCACGGCCATCTGTCTGTTCATCGGCTACCCGTTCGCCTACTTCATGGCGCGCGCCAGGCCGTCCATCCGGCCCGTGCTGATGATGCTGGTGATGCTGCCGTTCTGGACCTCGTTCCTGCTGCGCGTGTATGCGTGGAAGGGCATCCTGGCCAACCACGGCTTGCTCAACGATTTGCTGATCGCGCTGGGCATCGTGCAGGAACCGCTGCACATGATGAACACCTCGTTTTCGCTGGTGGTCGGCATGGTGTACGCCTATCTGCCCTTCATGATTTTGCCTCTGTATGCCAACCTGGTAAAGATGGACATGCGCTACCTGGAAGCGGCGGCCGATCTGGGCGCCACGCCTTTGCAGGCATTCTGGCGCATCACGGTGCCCCTGTCGAAGTCGGGCATCATCGCCGGCGCCATGCTGGTGTTCATTCCGTCCGTGGGCGAATATGTGATTCCCGAGCTGCTGGGCGGCCCGGAAACCCTGATGATCGGCCGCGTGCTATGGGATGAATACTTCACCAATAACGATTGGGCCATGGCGTCGTCGGTGACGGTACTGGTGGTCTTGCTGATCCTCGTGCCGATGGCCATTTTTAACAAATACAAGACCGACCAGGACGCGGAGGAGCGCACATGAACGGACGTACCTTCCTGCAGCGCTGGTTCGGGCGCGGCTGGCTCTCGCTGGGCTACCTGTTCCTCTACCTGCCCATCATCGTGCTGATCGTCTTTTCGTTCAACAGCTCGCGCCAGGACATGGTGTGGAGCGGTTTTTCGCTGCGCTGGTACAGCGAGTTGATGAGCGATACGGAAATCATCTCGGGTTTTGGTTTGTCCCTGAAGATCGCCTTCATGTCGGCCACCTCGTCCGTCATCCTCGGCACCTTCGCCGCCTTCGCGCTGACCAATTACCAGCGCTTCCGTGGCCGCACCCTATTTTCATCCATGGTCAGCGCGCCTTTGGTGATGCCGGAAGTGATCATCGGCCTCTCCTTGCTGCTGATGCTGGTGTCCATGCAAAAGGTCTTCGGTTTTCCCGAGCGGGGTGTGCTGACCATCTGGCTGGGGCATACCCTGCTGGGCATGGCGTATGCGGCCGTGGTGGTGCAGTCACGCCTGCAGGAAATGAGTAAATCGTTGGCCGAAGCGGCGATGGACCTGGGCTGCCGCGCGCACCAGGTCTTCTTCCTCGTGACGCTACCCAACATCACGCAGGCCCTGGCCTCGGCCTGGCTGCTGACATTTACTCTGTCGCTGGACGACGTGGTGATGTCGGCCTTTTTGTCCGGCCCCGGTTCGACGACCATGCCGCTGGTGATCTTCTCGCGCGCCCGCCTGGGGCTCGACCCGCGCGTGAATGCCATCGCCGCGCTGACCATCCTGGTGGTGACGCTCGCCGTGATCGCGTATGCCGTGATGCTGGCGCGCGCCGACCGGAAACGCCGCAAGCAGATGTCTGCGGCCTATTCGCCAGACTAGGAGTAAGCTGGCGTTTTCACCTTGCAGGAGACGACCATGACGGAAAACACCAACTGGCATGCGCGGGTCGCAGCGCTCACGATCGATGGACGCGCCTTCATCAACGGCGAGCGCGCCTGGGCCAGGTCCGGCCAGACTTTCGACAATCTGTCGCCCATTGATGGGCGCTTGCTGGGGCAAGTGGCCCGCTGCGATGGCGTGGATGTGGACACGGCCGTGCTGGCCGCGCGCGCCGCCTTTGAGGACCGCCGCTGGGCCGGTAAATCGCCCGCGCAGCGCAAGCGGATATTGATCAAGTTCGCCGATCTGGTGCAGCAATACGGTCCCGAGCTGGCCTTGCTGGAAACCCTGGACATGGGTAAGCCGATCAAGTACAGCCAAAGCGTGGACGTGGGCGCCACCGCCAACTGCCTGCGCTGGTATGGCGAGGCGATCGACAAGGTCTACGATGAAATCGCACCGACTCCCGCCAACAGCCTGGCCCTGATCACGCGCGAACCGGTCGGCGTCGTCGCCGCCATCGTGCCGTGGAATTACCCGATGATCATGGCCGCGTGGAAGATCGCGCCCGCTCTCGCGGCCGGCAACAGCGTGATATTGAAACCGTCGGAAAAATCGCCGCTGACGGCCCTGCGCCTGGCCGACATCGCGCTGGAAGCGGGCGTGCCGCCGGGCGTCTTCAACGTGCTGCCAGGTTACGGCAACGAAGCCGGCGCCGCGCTGGCGCTGCACATGGATGTCGATTGCATCGGCTTTACGGGTTCCACGCGCACGGGCAAGTTGATCGTGCAGATGGCGGGTCAGTCGAATTTGAAACGGGCGTGGACGGAATTGGGTGGCAAGTCCGCCAACATCGTCTGCGCCGATTGCCCGGACCTGGACAAGGCCGTGGCGGCCGCCGTCGGTTCCATCTTCTTCAACCAGGGCGAAAGCTGCAACGCGCCCTCGCGTCTGTTCGTGGAAGAATCGATCAAGCAGGAATTCCTGGCCAAAGCGCTGGCCATGCTGCCGCGCTTCCAGCCCGGTGACCCGCTCGACGAAGCCACCGTCATGGGGGCCATCGTCGATGCCACGCAGATGAACACGGTGATGGCCTATATCGCGGCCGGCAAGAGCGAAGGCGCACAGCTGCTCGGCGGAGGCGAAGCCGTGCGCGCGCAGACGGGCGGCTATTATGTGCAGCCGACCATCTTCGGCGTGGACGCCGACATGACGATAGCGCGCGAAGAGATCTTTGGGCCTGTCTTGTCCGTGCTGGGCTTCACGGACCTTGCCGACGCTGTGAAACAGGCCAACGCCACGCCGTACGGCTTGCAGGCAGCCGTGTGGACGTCCGACATTAGCAAGGCGATCCAGACGGCGCGCGCCCTGCGCGCCGGCACCGTGCACGTCAACCAGTACGATGGCGACGACATCACCGTGCCGTTCGGCGGCTACAAGCAGTCGGGCAACGGGCGCGACAAGTCATTGCACGCGTTAGACAAGTACACGGAGCTGAAGACGACGTGGATACAGGTGGGATAAAACGAAGCGCTGTCGGCCTGGCGCTCTGCGCGCAAGCCGACAGGCAGAACGACATCAGAAGCAGTGTTCCAGCGCCGGGAAGCTGCCATCCTTGACGGCTTTCACAAAGCCGGTGACGGCATCGTCGATGCTGGCAGCGCCTTCCATGAAGTTGCGCACGAAGCGCGCCTTGCGGCCTGGGAACACGCCCAGCATGTCGTGCATGACGAGGACCTGGCCCGAGCAGTCGGGACCGGCGCCGATGCCGATGGTGGGTATCGTCAGCATGTCGGTCACTTCCTTGCCCAGTTGCGACGGCATGGCTTCCATCAGCACGATGGCGGCGCCCGCGTTTTGCAGCACCAGTGCGTCGTTTTTCAGCTGTGCAGCGCTTTCCGTGCTCTTGCCCTGCACTTTATAACCGCCCAGCTGGTGCACCGATTGCGGCGTCAAGCCGATGTGGGCGCAGATGGGGATGCCGCGCTCGGTGAGGAAACGGACGGTCTCGGCCAGCCAGGCACCGCCTTCGATCTTGACCATGTGCGCGCCTGCCTGCATCAGGATGACGGCATTTGCGTAGGCCGTTTCGGGCGTGCCATACGCACCGAACGGGAGGTCGGACATGATCATGGCCGACTTGGCGCCGCGCGCCACGGACGCCGTGTGGTAAGCCAGTTCGGCCATGGTGACGGGCAGGGTGGAGTTGTGGCCATTGCAGACCATGCCGAGCGAATCGCCGATCAGCAGGATCTCGACGCCGCAGCGGTCCATCAGCGACGCGAAACTGGCGTCATAGCAGGTCAGCATGGAGATCTTTTCACGGGCGGCGCGCAGCGTGGCCAGCGTGTGGATGGTCACGGCCTTGTTGGCGACAGGCTTGGATGGCGCCGGCGCCGGTGTGGCGGCCTTGTCTTTTGCGGCCAGATCTGTTCCTTGCAAATAAGCGGACATAGGTATTCTCTAGAGTGAAAGGGGGGTGATGCGATTGCGACGCCGCTAGTGTAGTACTTTATGCGGCGTGCTGCAGGAGCGGCATTGTAGAGGATGGGAGCGAGATGGGGCAGAGCTGGGGGTCAGAGCTGGCTGATGGCCTGGTCAGCGACGCTTGCCAGGTAGTCTTGCGCCGGCCCGAGTCCGGGCACGACGATGGCGGGCGCCAGGGCCAGCAGCGGTATCAGCACGAAGGCCCGTTCTGTCAGGCGCGGATGGGGGACCGTCAGGCTGGCGCTGGCGATCTGTTCATCGCCGTACAGCAGCAAGTCCAGGTCCAGCGTGCGCGGGGCGTTGCGGTAGGGCCGTTCGCGCCCATGCGCCGCCTCGATGGCGTGCAGGGCCTGCAGCAGTTCTTCGGCCGGCAAGGTGGTCGTGATGCGCGCCACCGCGTTGATGTAGTCGTCACCGCTTGAAGCTATGGGCGCCGTGCGGTAGCTGGCCGAGGCGTCGATCAGCGAGGCGCCGGGCAGGCGCGCCAGGCGCGCAAGCGCATCCTGCACATTCGCGCGCGCGTCGCCCAGGTTCGCCCCGATGCCGATGTAAGCGGTCACTTGCTGCATGGCTGCGTTCAATCCTCGCCGGTGCTGCCGCTGGTGCTGCCCGTGCCGCTGCCAGTCTTGCTGCGCGTGCTGCGGCGTGGCGGGCGTTTTTTCTTGGCGGCGCCCGGCGCGGCATTGGCGCTGACGAGCAACGCTTCGCGCGTTTCCTCGTCGCCCTCGTAGAAGGCTGTCCACCACTCGCCGATCTCGGTATCGATCTCGCCCGAGGCGCAGCGCAGCAGCAGGAAGTCGTAGCCGGCGCGGAAGCGCAGGTGTTCCAGCAGTTTATGCGGCGCCTTGCCCACGCGGCGCTCGAAGCGCGGTTGCATCGACCAGATGTCGCGCATGTCGGAGCCGATCTTGCGCTGCAGGGCCAGCTTTTCCGTTTGCGAGTCGAGCACGTCGTCGGCCGCCAGGTGCAGCGCGGGGATGGTCGACTCGCCGGCGGCGCGGTAGGCCGTCCATTTTTCCAACACCTGGTGCCACAGCAGCGAGGCAAACAGAAAGCCCGGCGAGACGGTCTTGCCGGCGGCGATGCGTTGATCCGTGGCATCCAGCGCCAGGGTGACGAATTTCGCGCCCAGCGGCTGTTCCAGCACTACGTCGAGCAGCGGCAGCAAGCCGTGATGCAAGCCTTCCTTGCGCAGCTGCTGCAGGCAGGCCAGCGCGTGGCCGCTCATCAGAAGTTTCAGCATTTCGTCGAACACGCGCGGCGCGGGCACGTTGTTGATCAGCGGCGCCATGATGGGAATCGGCGCGGCCGTGTGCGGCTCGATGGTGAATTTCAGCTTGGCGGCAAAGCGCACCACGCGCAGCATGCGCACGGGGTCTTCGCGGTAGCGCTCTTCCGGCTTGCCAATCATGCGCAGGGTCTTGGCGCGGATGTCTTCCACACCGCCATGGTAATCCAGCACTTCCTGCGTGGCCGGGTTGTAGTACATGGCGTTGATGGTGAAGTCGCGGCGCAGCGCATCTTCGTGCTGCAAGCCAAAGGTATTGTCGCGCAGGACGCGGCCATGTTCATCCTTGGGCGCGGAGTCGGCACCGGCGCCGCGGAAGGTCGTCACTTCCAGCAAATCCTGGCCGAACATCACGTGCACGATCTGGAAGCGCTTGCCGATGATGAAGGCGCGGCGGAACAATCGTTTGACCTGTTCCGGCGTGGCGTTGGTGGCGATATCGAAGTCTTTCGGCTTCACGCCCAGCAGCAGGTCGCGCACGGCGCCGCCGACGACAAAGGCTTCGAAACCCGCTTCCTGCAGGCTGCTGGTGACGCGGATGGCATTCGACGACACCAGTTTCGGGTCGATTCCGTGTTGCGCAGGACCGAGCACGATGGCTGCCGTGGTGTCGCGCGCTGCCTCTTTTTTAACGCCGAGGATCTTGCGGATGAATTTTTTAATCATTGAATAAGTGGAGTGATGGCCAGCCGTGGAGGGATGCGTGTGCGCTCAAAGCGGTGTTGGGGTTGGTCGCTACAGGGTGGGTAACGACCGACAGCAAGGGAATGTCGTTGTGTGAATCGCTGTAAAAATAGCTGCGCTCGAACTGCCCCAGCTCCTTGCCCATCTTTTCCAGCCAGGCGTGGGTGTGGGTCAGCTTGCCCGCGCCCAGGGTCGGCGTGCCCAGCAGCTTGCCCGTGACATTGCCTTTGGCGTCGTATTCGGGCATGGCGGCCAGCAGGTGCTCGACACCCAGCGCATCGGCGATGGGCTTGGTGATGAAATGGTTGGTGGCCGTGACGATGGCCAGCAAATCGCCCGCATCCTGGTGCTGCTTCAGCAAGGCCACGACTTCCGGGCGGATTGCCGGCAAGACCACTTCGGCCATGAATTGCTGGTGCAGCGCTTCCAGGCGTTCGCGCGGGAACTGCGCCAGCGTGCCGAGGGAAAACTCCAGGTATTCCACCGGATCGAGCGTGCCGGCCTGGTATTGCGCGAAAAATTCGTCGTTGCGGCGGGTGAATTCGGCGGCGTCCACGGCACCGATGCGTACCAGGAATTCGCCCCACTCGTGATCCGAGTCGATGGGCAGCAGGGTGTGGTCGAGGTCAAACAGGGCCAGATTCATCATTCTTTCGCTTCCGCCTGCAGCAACTCGCGCAACAATGGCAAGGTGATCGGGCGTTGGGTTTCAAGGGAGTAGAGGTCGAGAGAGTCCAGCATCGTCGACAGCGAACGCATGTCGCGCCGGAAATGGGACAGCAGATAGGGTAACACGCCCGGCGATAAGGTCAAGCCGCGGGTGGTGGCCGCCTGGGTCAGGGCGGCGATTTTTTCATCGTCGGTCAAGCCGTGGATTTGATAGATCAGACCCCAGCCCATGCGTGTGCGCAAGTCTTCGCGCACGGGCAACACGGCCGGCGGCACGGCGCCGCTGCACACCATGTAGGCCTTGTTGGCGCGGATTTCATTGAACAGGGCAAAGGCATCGATCTGCGCCAGCGGCGACAGCTTTTCGCAATCGTCGAGCAGGTACAAATCCACGTCAGGCGAATACACGAATTCGGACTCGATCGAGAATGGCGAAATATAGCGCGCGCGCTCAGTGCTGGCCAGGGCCTTGAGCAGATGGCTCTTGCCGGCGGCCAGTTCGCCCCACAGGTAGGCAAAATGTTCGCGCGAGGTGCGCGCGGCGAACTGGCGCATTAGCTGCGCCACTTCGGCATTCTGTCCCACCTCGAAGGTATCGAGGCTGTGCGCCTGGTCTGTGCCTAAATCGAGCACCAGTTGTTTCATGGCGTACGCCTTGTCCTGTTTTTCATTACTGCGTATGCGTCGTCGTCGCTATTGTTAGTTTGTTATTGGTTTCACATTGTAGCCGTATCGGGTACCCTATCATGCATTATAGAAGGTGCTGGACAGGTAGTGGCGTCTTAGATGCTTAAAAGCGACCATCAGGACGGCAGAAGCGGGTAAGGCGAGCAAAACGCCGACGAAACCAAACAATTGCCCGAAAGCCAATAAGGCGAAGATCACTGCCAGGGGGTTCAGGCCGATGCGCTCGCCTACCAGGCGCGGCGTGAGGAAAAAGCCCTCGATGACCTGGCCGCAGCCATAGATGACGGCCACGGCGATCACGCCGCTCCAGTCGGCAAATTGCAGCAGGGCGGCGATCAGCGCCAGCATCAGCCCCAGGCCGAAGCCCAGGTAGGGGATGAACACCAGCAAGCCCGTGATGATGCCGACAGGCAATGCCACTTCAAAACCGGCGATGGCCAGCGCCACCGAGTAATACGTGGCCAGCACCAGCATGACGAGCAACTGGCCGCGCAGGTATTGCGCCAGCAGGGTATCGACTTCCTGCGCCATGCCCACCGTGCGGCCCACCCAGCGGCGCGGCACGGTGCCGGCGATGCGCGCCAGCATCGGATGCCAGTCCAGCAACAGGTAGAACAGCACCACCGGAATCAGCACCACGGTGGCCAGCCAGCCCAGCACGGCCGTGCCGCCGATGCGTGCCGAAGCCAGCACGGTGCTCCAGATTTCATCGCCGCTGGTGGCCATTTGCTGGCTCAGCATGCGTTTGATGCCCGTGCCATCAAGACGCACGCGGATGCCCAGGTCGCGCAGTTTTGGCGCCAGGAAGTCGTTCGCCTTGCTCAGGAACTGCGGGATTTGCGCCTGCAGCAAGGGAATTTCCTTTTGCAATACCGGCACGACAATCAGCACCAGCGCCGTAATGGCGAGGAAAAACAACACCACGACGACCAGCACGGCCAGCGGACGGGGCACGTAAAAGCGCTTGTAATGCAGGCGTTGCAATCGGTCCACGCCGGGATTGAGCACATAGGCGAGGATGGCGGCGGCCAGGAAGGGCGTCAGGATGGGGCCGAGGCTGACGAGCAGCAGCAAGAATGCCAGCCAGACCGCGATCCAAAATGCTGTTTGCTTCTGTTCTGCGGTGATGGCGAATGGCATGTAGTTTGTGCTGTTGCGTTAAAAAAAGGCAGTTAATTACGAAATTGCGGGGCAGTTTGATAAAATAGCGACTTGATCGACCGAATTCACCCGCTGGCGCCCTGGCGCACGATGTTGAAAAACATACTTGCGCGCGCGTGCCGGCGGGTATCCGCCTTCTATTTTACCGCCTCCGCTGCCACCACACCATGAACCAGACTTCTAATGTTTCCCTTTCCTACCGTGACGCTGGCGTCGATATCGACGCAGGTGACGCTTTAGTCGAAGCAATCAAGCCGTTTGCCAAGCGCACCCTGCGCGAAGGCGTGATGGGCGGCCTGGGCGGTTTTGGCGCCATGTTTGAAATCAGCAAGAAGTACAAGGAACCGGTGCTGGTCTCGGGCACCGACGGCGTGGGCACCAAATTGCGCCTGGCGTTCGAACTGAACCGCCATGACACGGTCGGCATCGACCTGGTCGCCATGAGCGTCAACGACATCCTGGTGCAAGGCGCCGAGCCGTTGTTCTTCCTCGACTACTTCGCTTGCGGCAAGCTGGACGTGGCCATCGCCACCGACGTCATCAAGGGCATCGCCCAGGGTTGCGAACAAGCTGGCTGCGCGCTGATCGGCGGCGAAACGGCGGAAATGCCGAGCATGTACCCGGCCGGCGAATACGACTTGGCAGGTTTTGCCGTCGGCGCCGTGGAAAAATCGAAAATCATCGACGGCACCAAGATCGCTCCGGGCGACGTGGTGCTGGGCCTGGCCTCGTCGGGCGTGCACTCGAACGGTTATTCGCTGGTGCGCAAGATCATCGAAGTGGCGAAACCGGACCTGGAAGGCGACTTCCATGGCCGCAAGCTGGCCGACGTGCTGATGCAGCCGACGCGCATCTACGTCAAGCCGCTGCTGGCGCTGATGGACGCAATGGAAGTCAAAGGCATGGTGCACATCACCGGTGGCGGCCTGGTGGAAAACATTCCGCGCGTGCTGCAGCCTGGCCTGGTGGCCGAGCTGGATTCGAAGGCATGGACCATGCCGCCGCTGTTCACGTGGCTGCAACAGCACGGCGGCGTGGCTGACGCCGAGATGCACCGCGTCTTCAACTGCGGCATCGGCATGACCGTCATCGTCTCGCAGGAAAACGCGGAAGCCGCCATCGCCCAGTTGCAAGCGGCCGGTGAAAGCGTCTCGCGCATCGGCACCATCCGCGCGCGTAACGGCGACGAGCACCAGACCATCGTGATCTAAGTTTTAGCACGCATAGAAAAGGCAGGCACTTGCGAGAGGCCTGCTTTTTTTAACGCCCGGATGTCGCCTAGCGCGCGTGCGCCGGCTTCATGCGGCCGTCCGGCTGCGAGCCGCCCCTGCCGATCATGGCCACGCTGACGGCCGAGACGAGGGAGGCGAACAGGATGTAGCCGACGATGTGCCACGGCTCGCCCTTGCCCGTCTTGAGCAGGTAGGTGGCGATGATGGGTGTCAGGCCGCTGGCGAAGATGCCGGAGAACTGGTACACGAAGGAGATGCCCGTGTAGCGCACCTTGGCGTCGAACAGGTCGCAGAACAGGGCCGCTTCCGGGCCGTACACGGCCGAATACAGCACGCCCAGCGGGATGATCACGGAACACCACAACAGCAGCGGATTGTCGGCGTGATGGAGCATGATCCAGAAGGCGGGAATCGACGACACGCCCGTGATCAGCGAACCCCAGAAAAATACCTTGCTGCGGCCGATGCGGTCCGACAGCCGGCCGAAGAAGGGGATGCAAAAGCACATCACGACAGCCGCCGCCATCACGCCCATCAGCGCTTCCGTGCGATCTATCTTGATGGTGTTGGTCAGATAAGTGATGGAAAACACGCCGAAGATATTGAAGAATACGCCGTCGATATAGCGCGCGCCCATGCCCTTCAAGACGTTGCCCGGATAGCGTTTCAAGAGATCGAAGAACGGAATCTGCGTCTCCGCGTTTTTCTCTTTCACAGCTTGGAATTCCGGCGTCTCCATCACGTTCAGGCGTATCCACATGCCGATGAAGACGAGGGCGGCCGACAGGATGAAGGCGACGCGCCAGCCCCAGGACAGGAATTGCGCATCGCTCAAGCTGTACGAGAGCATCGCCACCACGCCGGACGCGAGGCACAGGCCAATGGCCAGGCCGATCTGCGGCAGGCTGGCATAGAAGCCGCGCTCTTTCGGCGGCGCATATTCATACGCCATCAGCACGGCGCCACCCCACTCGCCACCGAGGCCGATGCCCTGCAGCACGCGCAGGACCAGCAGCAGGCCGGGCGCCCAGTAGCCGATGTGCTCATAGGTGGGCAGCACGCCGATCAGGAAGGTGGAAATGCCCATGATCATCAGGGTCATCACCAGCATGCTCTTGCGGCCGATCTTGTCGCCGAAGTGGCCGAAGATCACGCCGCCGATGGGGCGCGACAAAAAACCCACGGCGAAGGTGCCGTAGGCCAGCATGGTCGAGACGAGCGGATCGCCTCCCGGGAAATACAGCTTGCTGAATACGATGCCGGCGACCACGCCGTACAGGAAGAAGTCATACCATTCGATGGTGGCGCCGATCACGCTGGCCATCACGACTTTCCGTAGCTCTTTGGCTTTTTTCGGATTGCTCGGATTGTTATCCATAATATCTAGTCTCCAATCGATATCGATTATGTGTTTTTTTCTGGTGCTTGGCTTGTCGCCATTAAATGGAGGCGGGGCCGTCTGCCCGCCGCTGGCATCCTCCTTGCAGGGAATGGTATGGGTGGGTCAAGCCGCTTGCGGCAGGCGCACGGCATCCATCAGGATCATGTCGGCCGCTTTTTCGGCGATCATGATGGTGGGGGCGTTCGTATTGCCCGAGACGATTTCCGGCATGATCGACGCATCGACCACGCGCAGGTTCTGCATGCCGTGCACGCGCAGGCGCTCATCGACGACGGCCATGGCGTCATGCCCCATCTTGCAAGTGCCGCTGGGGTGGTAGATCGACTGGCTGAAGCGCCGCGCCGCGTCCAGGAGCTGCGCATCCGTCTCGAACTGCGGGCCGGGCACGAACTCGGAAATGATGTGCGGCGCCAGCGACGGCGCGGCGGCGATCCGGCGCGCCACGCGCAGGGCGGCGATCGCCGTCTGCTGGTCGCGCGGGTCGGACAGGTAGTTCGGATGAATGCCCGGATAGACCAGGGGATCGGCGGACTTGATCGACACGTGGCCGCGACTGTACGGGCGCAGCTGGCACACGGACGACGTGAAGGCGGAAAACGGATGCGCGCCTTCGCCCGGCTTGTCGGCGCTTAGTGGCTGCATGTGGAATTGGATGTCGGGCCGCTCCACTTCGGGCGAGGATTTGGTAAACACCGTCACCTGGCTGGCCGCCAACGTCAAAGGTCCGGAGCGGGAAAACACATATTGCATGCCCACCCACAGCTTGCCCCACAGGCTGTTGACTTCATCGTTCAGGGTTTTCAGGCGCGTCTTGAAGACCAGGCGGATTTGCAGGTGGTCTTGCAGGTTCTGCCCCACGCCGGGCAAGTCGTGTATCAGCGGCACACCTACGTCGGCGAGCAGCGCGCGCGGACCGACGCCCGAGCATTGCAGGATGTGCGGCGAGCCGATGGCGCCCGCGCATAAAATCACTTCGCCGCTGGCGCGCGCCTGGCGCAGCTGGCCATCCTGCCGGTATTCGATGCCGACGGCGCGCTTGCCCTCGAACAGTACGCGCGTGATTTGCGCGCGCACTTCCACGCGCAGGTTCGCGCGCTTGCGGGCCGGGCGCAAAAAGGCCTTCGCCGTGCTCCAGCGCAAGCCCTTGCTGGCCGTCTGCTGGAAGTAGCCGACGCCTTCCTGCGTGGCGCCGTTGTAATCGGCATTGAAGGGGATGCCGCTTTCCGTGGCGCCGGCGATGAAGTGTTCCGCGATGGGACGGCGCAGCCGCAGGTCCGACACTTTCAAGGGACCGCCCACGCCGTGGTAGTCGCTGGCACCGCGCTCCTGGTCTTCCGATTTCTTGAAATAGGGCAGCACCTCGGCATAGCTCCAGCCAGCATTGCCCAGTTCGGCCCAGCGGTCGTAATCTTCTTTCTGGCCGCGCACGTACAGCAAGCCGTTGAGCGAGCTGGAGCCGCCTAGTACCTTGCCGCGCGGCCATTGCAACTGGCGCCCGGCGATGCCGGCGTCCGCTTCCGTGCGGTAGCACCAGTCCAGCTTGGGATCGTGCATGGTCTTGAAATAGCCGACCGGCACGTGTATCCATGGATTGTTGTCCTTGCCGCCCGCTTCCAGCAGAAGCACTTTGTTGTTGCTGTCGTGCGACAGGCGGTTGGCCAGCACGCAGCCGGCGGAACCGGCGCCGACGACGATGTAATCGTAGTGTGTTTGTAACATTGCTGTTGTCTCCTGCGTTGCGGTATCGCGCCGCCTCGGCGGGCGTTTTTTGCGATACACTGATCTCTATTGATTATTTGTGGAACGTCTGGTTCCATTTATAAAAGACGTGCAGCACCGGGACAAGCGGAAACATCCGCATACGCGAGAGGTGAAACAGAACATGCATGATGCGTTTCAAAAACGGCAGGCCGGGGCCGAAGAAGACAGCTCGGCGGGTAGCGCGGTGGCTGCCAATGCGGCGGCCAGCCATGGCGACGAGGCGCGGGGCTTGCGCGTGCTGCGCCTGATCGAGCATCTGGCCAGCGCCAGCCAGCCCTTGACCTTGTCGCAGCTGGCCGCGCGCATGCAGGTGCCCAAGGCCAGCATGATGCGTTTGCTCGATACGCTGGAGCAACATGGTTATGTGCTGCGCACGCCCGTGGGACGCGGCTATGTGCCCGGTGCTGCGTCAACCAACCTGGCGCTGGCCACCCTGCGCAACAATGCCCTGATCCGCGTAAGCCGCAGCATCCTGGGCAGCCTGGTGGCTGCCACGGGCGAGACGTGCAACCTCGCCATTCCCGAGGGCAATGCGATCGTGTATGTGGACCGGGTGGAAACGCAGGAACCGCTGCGCCTGCATCTGGTGCTGGGCACGCGCGCGCCCATGCATTGCACGGCCAGCGGCAAGCTGTTTTTGGCGCACATGAATTTGCTGGAGCGGCGCGCATTGCTGGCCATGCTGAGCCTGGAGGCGCGCACGCCGAAAAGCATCACCGATCCCGTGCTGCTGGAACGCGAGATCGTGCGCATCGCCCGCCTGGGCATCGGCATCGATGACGAGGAATTCGTGCACGGCATGGTGGCCGTGGCCGTGCCCATCTGCGCGGCCGACGGGCGCATCGTGGCGGCCGTCGCTTGCCACGCGCCCGTGGCGCGCAAATCCGTGGAGCAGCTGATGCAGCACGTGCCGCAGTTGAAAGAAGCGGCCGGCAAGTTGCGGCCGCTATTGCTGGCGGAAAACAGCTAAGGTTTCAAGACCTTCGCTACTTTGGCGGCACGCAGGCGGAAGGCGTCCGGCATGCCCGAGCCCAGCAGCGGGCGCAGATACAGCCGGAAGGCATCGGTCACGTCCGTGCCGCTGGCGCTGATGAATTCGTCTTCCATGGTGCGCGTCTTGCCCGCCACGTCCGTCAGGGGCAGCAGCTCGTAGTCGACGGAATAAAAGCCCGTGCGCTTGATGGCGACAGAGCCATCGCGGTCGCCCCACATGGCGAATTGCACTGCCTTCTCACCCACTTCTCGCGCTTCGCGTTGATCTACATCAGAGACGCAGCCGATGAAGGAGCGCTGCAAATAGCCGAAGGTATCGCCGCGCACGCGCTTGATGCCGAGCTTTGCCTTGATTTCGTCGCACAGCAGGTCGGCCAGCGCGCCCGTGCCCGACAATTGCACATTGCCGTGCGCATCGCGTTCCACCTCATCGCCCACCTGTTTGGCCAGCAGGCTGGCGATCGGTTCGCCCGAGGCGTCGTGGATGCCTTCCGAGACGGCGATCACGCAGCGGCCGTATTTTTCATACGTGGCCTTCACGTCAGCGAGGAATTTTTCCAACACGAAGACGCGTTCGGGCAAGTAGATCAGGTGCGGGCCATCGTCGGGGAACTTCTTGCCCAGCGCCGAGGCGGCCGTCAAAAAGCCCGCGTGGCGACCCATCACCACGCCCACGTAGACGCCGGGCAAGGCTGCATTGTCGAGGTTGGCGCCTGCGAACGCTTGCGCGACGAAGCGCGCGGCCGAGGGAAAGCCCGGCGTGTGGTCGCTACCGACCAGGTCGTTGTCGATGGTTTTCGGGATGTGGATGCAGCGCAGCGGATAGCCGGCCTTGTGCGCTTCCTCGCTGACGATGCGCACAGTGTCGGACGAGTCATTGCCGCCGATGTAAAAGAAGTGTTCGATCTCGTGCGCGCGCAGCACTTCGAAGATTTGATGGCAGTAGGCAATATCGGGCTTGTCGCGCGTCGAGCCGAGCGCCGAGGAGGGCGTGGCGGCCACCAGTTCCAGGTTGTGGCTGGTTTCCTGCGTCAGATCGACGAACTCTTCATTGACGATGCCGCGCACGCCGTGCAGTGCGCCATACACGCGCGTGACGTGTTGGAAGCGCCGCGATTCGAGCACCACGCCCACCAGCGACTGGTTGATGACGGCGGTCGGGCCGCCTCCCTGGGCAACAAGAATTTTTCCAGACGGCATGGGATTTCCTGGTAAATGAACGGCCCTCCAGCCTACTCTTTTTTTGCCGGGGCGCTGCCTTTTTCGATATTTCGGTCGAGCAATTTCTCCACGTCATCCCAGGCCTGGCTGCGCGCTTATTCCGGCGCCCGGATATGTTCCACCAGCCCCATGCTGCGGCGTCCCGGCGCTGGTGTCAGCCAGCTGACCAGGATGGCGGCGGCCAGGCCGGCCGGCACGCCGAAGATGCCGGCGGAAATGGGCGCGATATGCATCCATTGACCGCTGGCATTGCCACCCAGCATGGTGCTGGTGTGCAACATGTAATACAGGCACACGCCAAAGCCGGCCAGCATGCCGGCCAGCGCCCCCTGGTAATTGGCGCGTTTCCAGAAGACGCCCAGCACCAGCGGCGGGAACAGGGTCGAGGCGGCCAGGGAAAACGCCACGCCCACCAACGACAGGATATCGGCCGGCTTTTGCGAGGCCGCATAGGCGGCGATGAAAGCCACGGCCAGCAGCAGCAATTTTGAAATCGTCACGCGCTTTTGCGTCGAGGCGCTGGGATCGACCACCTTGTAATAGATGTCGTGCGACAGGGCATTGGAAATGGCCAGCAGCAAGCCGTCCGCCGTCGACAGCGCGGCGGCCAGGCCGCCGGCCGCCACCAGTCCGGAAATCACATAAGGCAGACCGGCGATCTCGGGCGTGGCCAGCACCAGCACGTCGGCGTCGATGGAAATTTCCGCCAGTTGCACGATGCCGTCGCGGTTGACGTCGACGATGCTGATCAGGGGGCTGAGCTTGTCCACATTGGCCCAGTACGACACCCAGGTGGGCAGGTTCGTGTATTGCGTGCCTACCAGTGCCGAGTAAATATCGTACTTGACCAGCACGGCCAGCGCGGGAATCGTGAGGTAGATCAACAAGATGAAAAACAGGGTCCAGAAGACGGACACGCGCGTTTCGTGCACGGAGGGCGTGGTGTAGGATCGCATCAGGATATGCGGCAGGGCGGCCGTGCCCAGCATCATGCAAAACACGAGGGCCAGGAAATTGTTGCGCTTGATGTCGGACTGCTCGCGGTCCGCGGCGGGAAACGGCTGCGCGTGCGGAATGATCGGTTCGGCGCGTTTTTGATTCTGCACCTGCGCCGCCTGCCACAGCACGCGTGCCTCGTCCGGGCTTTTCGGATAGGCAATCAGGTAGCGCTCCGCGTTGCGGATGTCAAACAGCGAAGTATTGCGCTGGCGCAAACTATCAAGCTGGCGCTGGGCCGTCAGGCGGCCTTGCTCCCAGGAACCGGGCAAGCCGGCGATGCGCGCCTGGTAGCTGTGCGCGCGCTGACGGAAGATGGCGCGCACTTCGTTTTCTTTTGGGTCCGTTTCCAGCACGTGTTCGCGCGCGCTCAGTTGCGGCAACACCTTGCCGTAGGCGATCTGCGGCACGGGATTGTCCGCGTGTTTGACCGACAGCCATATGGCGGGAATCAGAAAGGCGACCAGGATGATGATGTACTGCGCCACCTGCGTCCAGGTGATGGCGCGCATGCCGCCAAGAAAGGAGCAGACCAGGATACTGGCCAGGCCCAGGAAGATGCCGACGGAAAAATCCACGCCCGTGAAGCGCGAGGCGATCAGGCCGACGGCATAGATCTGCGCCACCACATACGTAAATGACACGATGATGGTGGCGGCCACGGCCACCACGCGCACGCTGGCGCCGCGCTTGTCGGTGCCGCTGCCGTAGCGGGCGGCGAGGAAATCGGGAATCGTGTACTGGCTGAACTTGCGCAAATAGGGGGCGATCAATAGCGCCACCAGGCAATAGCCGCCCGTCCAGCCCATGATGAAGGCCAGGCCGTCGAAACCGTTCAGGTACAGGCCCCCGGCCAGGCTGATGAAGCTGGCGGCCGAAATCCAGTCGGCGGCCGTGGCCATGCCGTTGAACATGGCCGGCACCCGGCGCCCTGCCACATAGTATTCGGTGACGTTCGAGGTGCGGCTGATGACGCCGATGGTGGCGTACAGGGTGATGGTGACCAGCATGAACAGGTAGCCGATCCACGCGCGCGGCATGCCTTCCTGTTCCAGCACCGCCAGCGCCAGCAGGAAGGCGGCAAAACCGGCGGTAAACAGCAGGTAGTAGCGGCTCAGCCGGGCAAAGAAGCTGCGCTGGCCGCTCATGCTTGCTCCTCGGCATGAAAAGCCCGGTCCAGGCGCCGCATGCGCCAGGCATAGAAGGCGATGATGGCCAGGTAGACCAGCGAGGCGCCCTGGGCCGCCATGTAGAAAGGCAACGGCCAGCCGAACAGATTCAGATGCAACAGTTCGCGCGCATAAAACACGGTCAGAAAGCCCGTCAGCAGCCAGATCAGCAGCAGGATGGCCGTCAGGCGCCGCGTCTTGTGCCAGTGGACATCACGGCGCGCCTGCAGTTCGGGGCTGGGCGTACGCACCGGCCGTGCCGGGAGAACGGTTGTGCTCGGCTTATCCATACGTGATGTCATCCTCTTCCGGCACGTCGGGCAGCAGCAGGGCGACGCTCAGGCGCAGCAGGGTGCCCGGCAACTTCGGCGACTGCGCGCGCGGATTGTTAACAATATCGACTTCGGCACCATGTTGCTGAGCAATTTCACGCACGATGGCCAGGCCCAGTCCGCTGCCGTCGACATTGCTGCCGAGAATACGGTAAAAGCGTTCGAACACATGCGCCCGCTCGGCCGGCGGTATGCCGGGGCCTGTATCCTCCACTTCCAGGATGGCCAGTTCCAGGGTGCTGCGCACGCGCACTGTGACGCTGCCGCCAGCCGGCGTGTAGCGCAGGGCATTGTCGATCAGATTACTCAGCAGTTCACGCAGCATCATGGCATTGCCGGAAATCATGATCGAATACGCTGGCTGTTCGAACCCCAGGTCGATATGCTGGGCAAACGAAGCTTGCACCCAGTCCTGCACCACGTCGCGCGCCAGTTCGCTCAGCTCGATCGGTTCGAAAGCCGTGCCCGCCTGCGGCTGGTTTTCCGCGCGTGCCAGAGCCAGCAGTTGGTTGACCAGGCGCGTGGCCGCTTCCGAACTTTTCGCCAACTGCAGCAGCGAGCGGTGAATCTCGTCGTGGTCGGTCTGGCGCAGGGCCAGCTCGGATTGCATGCGCATGCCGGCCAGCGGCGTTTTCATCTGGTGCGCGGCATCGGCGATGAAGCGTTTCTGCATGTCGATCGATAGAGATAGCCGCGCGAGCATCTCGTTGAGCGAACCGACCAGTGGCGTGATTTCCTCGGGCACCTGGCCCGATTCGATGGGGGAGAGGTCGTCGGGCGGTCGCGCGCGTATGCGCTCCTGCAATTGCGCCAGCGGCGACAGGCCGCGCGCCAGGGCAAACCAGACCAGGGCCAGGATCACGGGCAGGATGATGAATTGCGGCAAGATCACGCCCTTGATGATTTCATTGGCCAGCTGGGCACGCTTTTCCAGCGTCTCGGCCACTTGCACCAGCGCGCGGCCCGGTTCGTCGTCGGTACTGGACGGCATGTCGAGATAGCTGAACGCCACGCGCACGGGCGTGCCGTGGATGGTGTCGTTGCGAAACAGCACCATGCCGCTGCGGTATTTGTCGGGGTCTTGCGGTGGCGGCAAGTCGCGGTCGCCGTCGAGGTATTCGCCGTGCCCGCCCACCACCAGGTAATACAGGGTGTCGACATCGTCGCCGCGCAGGAAGTCGCGGCCCTTGTTACTGCTGTTCTTATCCGGCACGCGGCGCAGCATCGCGCCGTCGGCTTGCTTGACCTGTTGCGTCAGCACGGTCACGCTGTCTTCCAGCGCATGGTCGAACGGTTGATTGGCGATGCCCTTGGCCACCAGATAGGTGATGGCGATGCTCATCGGCCATAGCAGCAGCAAGGGCGCCAGCATCCAGTCGAGGATTTCGCCAAACAGCGAATGCTCGATGGTGTCATCCTGCTCCGTGGTGGGCGGCTCGAACCAGTCGTCGTCGTCCGCCTCGTCCGCTGGCGCTTCGCGCGCCTTCACTTGCTGGCGGGTCCGCTGGCCGGGCTTGCTGACTCGCCCGCTTCGGCGTTCAGGCGCGCCGCTTCCGAGTATTTTTCCAGGCAATAGCCGAGGCCGCGCACGGTGGCGATGCGCACGCCGCCCACCTCGATCTTCTTGCGCAAACGGTGCACATACACTTCGATGGCGTTGTTCGACACTTCTTCGCCCCATTCGCACAGGTGGTCGACCAGCTGTTCTTTCGAGACGAGGCGGCCGGTCCGGCCCAGCAAGATTTCCAGCAAGCCCAGTTCGCGCGCCGACAGGTCGAGCATCTGGTCGTTGATGTAGGCGCTGCGCCCCACCTGGTCGTAGCTGAGGGGGCCGTGTTTGATGACGGTGGCGCCACCGCCGGCGCCGCGGCGCGTCAGGGCACGCACTCTTGCCTCCAGTTCCGACAGGGCGAACGGCTTGGCCATATAATCATCGGCACCCAGGTCGAGGCCATTCACGCGTTGTTCGATGGAATCGGCGGCCGTCAGGATCAGCACCGGCAGCAGCGAGGCGCGCGCGCGCAGGCGGCGCAGCACCTCCAGGCCGGACATCTTTGGCAGGCCCAGGTCGAGAATCAGCAGGTCGAATTCCTGGGTGGACAGGGCCGTGTCGGCCTCCTGGCCGGTCTGGACGTAGTCGATCGCATAACCGGACTGGCGCAGCGAGCGGGTCAGGCCATCGGCCAGCACGCTGTCGTCTTCGGCAAGTAAAATACGCATGGTGCACTTCCTATGCTTGCGGCGGTAGAAGTTTGTATTGTGTTTCATTTTCCGCAAGGTAGCGAGTTTTTGTGAAAAACCAGGCTTGTATTGATCTGTTTCAAAACAAATCCACGTTCCGCTTGCATTGATCACTGTTTTTTTATACAGTACTGTCTGTGTAAAGAATTTAACCCACTGGCGCTATCGCAGGCTGCAGGATTCAAATGGATTCGCAACTGTAGAACGGCTGAAAGAACATATGGACGATAAAAAAGCTGTAGTACCCGCATCGGAAAAAGCCAAGGCGCTCGCCGCCGCACTGGCGCAGATCGAGAAGCAGTTTGGCAAAGGTTCGGTCATGCGCATGGATGCCAGCGCGGTGATCGAAGAAGTGCAAGTCGTGTCGACCGGTTCGCTCGGCCTCGATATCGCGCTGGGCGTGGGCGGCTTGCCGCGCGGCCGCGTGGTGGAAATCTACGGTCCGGAATCGTCGGGTAAAACCACCCTGACCCTGCAAACCATTGCTGAAATGCAAAAACTGGGCGGCACTTGCGCCTTTATCGATGCCGAGCACGCGCTGGACGTCGGTTACGCGCAAAAGCTGGGCGTGAACCTGCACGAATTGCTGATCTCGCAACCGGACACGGGTGAGCAGGCGCTGGAAATCTGCGACGCCCTCGTGCGTTCGGGCAGTGTCGACCTCGTCGTCATCGACTCCGTAGCCGCACTGACGCCACGCGCCGAGATCGAAGGCGACATGGGCGATTCCCTGCCAGGCTTGCAAGCGCGCCTGATGTCGCAAGCCCTGCGCAAACTGACCGGTTCTATCAACCGTACGAATACCCTGGTCATCTTCATCAATCAGATCCGCATGAAAATCGGCGTGATGTTCGGCAGCCCGGAAACCACCACGGGCGGCAATGCGCTGAAATTCTACGCCTCCGTGCGCCTGGATATCCGCCGCACCGGTTCGATCAAGTCTGGCGATGAAGTGATCGGCAACGAAACCAAAGTCAAGGTCGTCAAGAACAAGATCGCGCCACCGTTCAAGGAAGCGCACTTCGACATCCTGTACGGCGCCGGCACCTCGCGCGAAGGCGAAATCCTGGATCTGGGCTCAGATGCCAAGATCGTGGAAAAATCCGGTTCGTGGTACAGCTACAACGGCGAACGCATCGGCCAAGGCAAGGACAACGCCCGTGCCTTCCTGCAAGAGCGTCCGGCGCTGGCCCGCGAGATCGAAAACAAGGTCCGCGCTTCGCTGGGCGTGCGCGAACTGCCACCGCTGGCTGCTGAAAAGCCGGAAAAAGCGGATAAAGCCGCTGACAAGGCTGCCAAGGCTGCGGAAGCCAAGCTCGCCGAGTAAGCAGGCAAATCAGCAGGCTAGTCAGCTGTTGCGGCACGGCCAGTTTCGGCTGGCCTTGCCCGCAGCAGGCTGCGGGCGGTTGCGCCGTGGCTTGCTGCGCAAAAGATCTACAATGAATGCCGCCTCGCGCCCATGCGCCAGGCGGCATTTGTGCTTTTGACGGTGTTTTTGAGCGGTGTCTGGCCGGCGTTTGACGGTATATCGCTTGTGTTGATGTGATGGACGATAGGGTGGAATGATGGCAGCGGTACAACTAAGCCTGAAGGGCAGGGCGCTACGCTTTCTGTCGATGCGCGAACACAGCCGCATGGAATTGCGGCGCAAGTTGCAGCGGCATGCGCAGGAGGACGATGATGTGGAAGCCTTGCTCGACAGCCTGGAGCAGGCCAACTGGCTGTCGCAGGAGCGTTTTTCCGAATCGCTGATCCATCGCCGCTCGGCCCGTTTCGGCAATAGTCGCATCATGGCGGAATTGCAAAGCCATGGCATTGGTGGCGAGGCGCTGCAGGAACTCAAGGCGGGCCTGGCCGAAGGCGAGACCGCGCGCGCCTGTGAAGTGTGGCGCCGTAAATTCGGCCAAGTGGCGCAGGATGCCGAACAGCGTAACAAGCAGATGCGCTTTCTGATGCAGCGCGGCTTCTCGCAGCGCGCCGTGCACGTGGCCTTGAAGGGGCTGGAGCCGGAAGAAGACTAGGCGCGCGCCACGGGACGTCCCGCTGGCCAAAGTTCAAGTCTGTGCGCGGGCCTGCCCACCGTGGCCCCGCTGTGTTCCTTCTGCAACAGTTGATAGCTGCCCTATGCCTTGCCTGCAAGCCAGCCTCGTTGCAAATCATTGTTTTACTGGTAAGTTCACTTTCCTTGTCATCCGCTTGTCAATAGGATGGCATATTGTTGCGCTGCGTGCGGCCGGGTCTGCCCGTGCTGCCGCCTGCAGGGCAGGCGCGGCAAGTTGAGGTATTTCGCGGCGCGCGTCGGCCATATCTATCATCACTATGCGTGATAACAGCATCAATTTCCATGGGCATTCTTTGTACATTGAAATGTTTTTATTGGAGCAATGAAAAATTATGTTGCGGCGCAACCAGCGCCCAATGTGCTACACTTTTAGGGTTTTTGCGGCGCCGCAGGTGCGGTTGCTGTTCGTAGAAGCTGCGAATAGCGTGCTTTAGGCACATGGCTGCTTACTAAATTATGGCCGCGCAAGCGGCATCGGTCTTATGCCCCTGTCAACTCCCGTATCCCGGCGCGCCCTACGGCACTCCCGCGTTATCGACGTCCAAGCGTATGTGCGCGACGACGGCCTGTGGGATATTGACGCTCGTATCACCGATATCAAAAGCTATGACGCGATGCTGGCCTCCGGCCCCCGTCCCGCCGGCACTCCCCTGCATGACCTCCACTTACGCATTACCGTCGATCACGAACTGACCATCGTCGAGGCCGAAGCTGCCTCCGATTCCGTACCCTATCCCGGTTTTTGCGATACCATCGGCCCCGCTTACAGGGCGCTGATCGGTCTGAATTTATTGAAGAATTTCCGCCGCGACTTGAAACAGCGCCTGGCGGGAATCGCCGGCTGTACCCATTTGACCGAACTGGCGCAAGTCTTGCCGACTGCGGCGGTTCAGGCATTTGCCGGCGATGTCTGGTCGACCCGCGACGGTGAGAATGCTGATTTGTCGCATGAAAAGCCGTTTCAACTCGACAAGTGTCACGCCCTGCGCACCGATGGCGGGGCGGTTGCACAGTATTACCCGCGCTGGGTAGCCAAAGCGTGACCCCGGCGCTGTTTTTCCTGTTTTTTTTGCACCACTAACCGTATTTTTACACATCAGTATCAGAAGGGAAGCCAGCATGAAAATCCATGAGTATCAAGCCAAAGAAATCCTCCGGCAGTATGGAGTGACGGTACCACGCGGTATTGCGTGCATGTCCGTCGACGAAGCCGTCAAGGCTGCGGAAACCCTGGGCGGTCCGGTATGGGTCGTCAAGGCGCAGATCCACGCAGGTGGCCGCGGCAAGGGAGGCGGCGTGAAAGTGGCAAAATCGATCGAACAGGTCAAGCAATACGCCGACCAGATCATGGGCATGCAGCTGATCACGCACCAGACCAGCGCCGAAGGCCAAAAAGTCAACCGCCTGCTGGTGGAAGAAGGCGCCGACATCAAACAAGAACTGTACGTTTCGCTGGTCACCGACCGCGTCACCCAGAAAATCGTCCTGATGGCGTCGTCCGAAGGCGGCATGGACATCGAAGAAGTGGCCGAGAGCCACCCAGAGAAGATCCACCACGTCACCATCGATCCGGGCGTTGGCCTGACCGATGCCCAGGCAGACGATATCGCGGCCAAAATCGGCGTGCCTGCCGGTTCCATCGCCGACGCTCGCGTCAACCTGCAAGGCCTGTACAAAGCGTACTGGGAAACCGACTGCTCGCTGGCCGAAATCAATCCGTTGATCGTCACCGGCAGCGGCAAAGTCATCGCCCTGGACGCCAAGTTCAACTTTGACCCGAACGCCCTGTTCCGTCATCCGGAAATCGTCGCCCTGCGCGATCTGGACGAAGAAGATCCAGCTGAAATCGAAGCGTCGAAATTCGACCTGGCTTACATTTCGCTTGACGGCAATATCGGTTGCCTGGTGAACGGCGCCGGCCTGGCCATGGCTACCATGGACACCATCAAACTGTTCGGCGGCGAGCCAGCCAACTTCCTGGACGTCGGCGGCGGCGCCACGGCAGAAAAAGTGACCGAAGCGTTCAAGATCATGCTGAAAAACCCAGGCCTGAAAGCCATCCTGGTGAACATTTTCGGCGGCATCATGCGTTGCGACGTGATCGCTGAAGGCGTTATCGCCGCGGTGAAAGCTGTCTCGCTGAACGTACCGCTGGTCGTGCGCATGAAGGGCACCAACGAAGACCTGGGCAAGAAGATGCTGGCCGATTCCGGTCTGCCTATCATCGCAGCCGACACCATGGAAGATGCAGCCAAGAGCGTCGTTGCCGCTGCTGCCGGTCAAGCTTAATTAAGGAATCAACATGTCCATTCTGATCAATAAAGATACCAAAGTCGTCACCCAAGGGATCACCGGCAAGACCGGCCAGTTCCACACCCGCGGTTGCCGCGACTACGCGAACGGCAAAGCTGCCTTCGTGGCAGGCGTGAATCCGAAGAAAGCCGGCGAAGACTTCGAAGGCATTCCCATTTTCGCTACCGTGACGGAAGCGAAAAAAGAAACCGGCGCCAATGTGTCCGTGATCTACGTGCCGCCAGCAGGCGCGGCAGCGGCGATCTGGGAAGCTGTCGAAGCTGAAATGGATCTGGCCATTTGCATCACCGAAGGCATTCCTGTGCGCGACATGATGGCGTTGAAAGACCGCATGGCTAAAGCCAATAGCAAAACCTTGCTGCTGGGCCCTAACTGCCCAGGCTTGATCACGCCAGACGAAATCAAGATCGGCATCATGCCAGGTCACATCCATAGAAAAGGCCGTATCGGCGTGGTGTCGCGTTCGGGCACCCTGACCTATGAAGCAGTGGGTCAGCTGACCGCACTGGGCCTGGGCCAATCGTCGGCAGTCGGCATCGGCGGCGACCCGATCAACGGTCTGAAGCACATCGACATCATGAAAATGTTCAATGATGATCCAGATACCGACGCGGTCATCATGATCGGCGAAATCGGCGGTCCGGACGAAGCCAACGCGGCTTATTGGATCAAAGACAACATGAAAAAACCGGTCGTTGGCTTCATCGCTGGCGTCACCGCTCCTCCAGGCAAGCGCATGGGCCACGCCGGCGCGCTGATCTCGGGCGGTGCCGATACGGCACAAGCCAAGCTGGAAATCATGGAAGCTTGCGGCATCACCGTGACCAAAAACCCGTCGGAAATGGCGCGTCTGCTGAAAGCCATGCTGTAATTCCAGCCAGGTTCACGCAGTATAAAAAAGGAGCTTCGGCTCCTTTTTTTCGTCCGCAAGACAGGCCAGTTTCCGGCCTGGAGCGACGGCGCTGGTCCAAACCTGCCCAAATGTGTCATTTTTCTTTCCACGTGTACCGCCGCTGCCCGGGCGCGCCGCTGGCATGGCGCTTGCACCGTGCACGGCACGAGCAATGCACAATGGGAGAATACGATGCGCGCGCAGAGCGGATTTACCCTGATAGAACTGATGATCGTGGTGGCCATCGCCGGCATCCTGGCGGCCGTGGCCATTCCCCAGTACGGCGACTATACGATGCGGGCCAAGGTCAGCAACGTGCTGGCGGCGGCCGCGCCGCTGAAGACAGCCGTGGCCCTGTGCGTGCAGGAAAACGGGGGCTTGGCGACCGCTTGCAGCACTCCCACCCCGGCCGTGCCCAGCGCCATCCCCGTGTTTAGCCCGACGCGCGAAGTGGCCGGCGCCAAGGTCGACAAGGGCAATATCGAGCTGACGCTGGCGGGCGACATGGGCAGCGGCATGGGTGGCCAGACGGTGAGCATGGAGCTGCAGGTCGGCACCAGCAGCCTGAGCTGGTTCAATAGCACCAGCGTGACGAATGCGGCGGCCAAGGAAGCCATTACCAGGAGCAATATTCCCAAGGTGGTGGCGACGCAGTGAGCGGCGCCTGCCGCGTCCGTGTCAGACGATTTTTTGCCGGTCTGCGATCAGCGCTTCATAGGTGAGGTTTTGCAGCAGGGTGTAGTGGGTCGGTTCCAGGTCGATGAATTGCACGCCATACGTATAGATTTCGGCGACATCGGCCGCATTGCCATTCGACGGCTTGCCCACGCTGACGTTCTGGATGCGTGCGCGCGTATTGACGCGCATCTGATGCTTGTTCGGTTGCACCAGCAGGGTAAAGCTGAGCGCGACGCCCTCGTCGTCCGGCGTGAGCATGCTGGGCGCCTCGATCAGCGCCCCCGAGACGCTGAGGTTGACGATGAACACGGGCACGGCCGCCACGTCGCGGTAGCTTAGCTGCGCCGGAATGTCCACTTTCACGCGCATGGCCGTGCGCAGGCTGGTGCCCTGGATGGCGTCGGGAAAGCTCAGGTGCACATAATTGAGCGGGCGGCCAAAGATGCGCAGCACGCTGCACGCAAACGAACACACGGTGACGCCGGAAAACACGCGGATGGTCAGCTTGTCGCCCTCGTTGAGCACGATGGACGCACCGTTTTCCATGGGAATCTTGACGATCAGGTACTCGTCTTTCACATAGCCAATCACGGTCGAGAAATGCTGGATGGGTTTGATGGTGCGGTGCGTGATGAACTGGATGCGTCCGCCCACCTGCAGATTCATCGCCTCGAATTCGAAGTCCTGGAGCTTGCTTTCCGCGGCGGGCTTGTTGCTTGTCATGCGATGCTCATCCTGATATTGTCGATTCGCAGTATGCATGATTTCTTGATGAAAAAGCACTTATATCAATGAAATTCATACTGGCATCGAAAAATACCCTGCGCGCGTGCAGGTGCGCGGTGCAGGCTTTACAATCGCGTCAATATTGAAGAATGTAAATCTTATGCCTCGCAGCTACTTCTGGACGATGTTGTCACTGTTCCTGCATCAAATCGACGCTGCCTACTGGAAAGAGTGGGAGATGTTTCATGTGCCGGGCGGCATCCAGGGTTTCCTGGTAGTTAACTTGGCAGCCATTGCCGTGGTACTGGTGGGCTACCGGCACGTGCTGCTGGCAACCCCGCGGGCGCCCCTGTATGCGGGCGTGTGCGCCGCGCTGGGCGTGGGAACGTGTTTGATCCATGCCGGCTTTGCGCTGGCCGGGCAGGAGCAATTTCACCTGCCCCTGTCCGTGCTCATCATCGTGCTGTGCCTGGTCAGTGCCGTCTGGCTGCTGTGTGACTTGCGCCGCGTCCTGGGCCAGCTGGCGCGCCAGCCAGCATAGTTACAGCTCGGCGTGCCAATCGCCCGACTTGCCGCCATGCTTTTCCAACACGCGCACGTTGGTCATGACCATGCCCCGGTCGACGGCCTTGCACATGTCGTAGATGGTCAATAAGCCGATCTGCACGGAAGTGAGCGCTTCCATTTCCACGCCCGTCTTGCCCGTGGTATCGACCTGGGCGCGGCAGTGCACGCTGTTGGCCGCTTCATCGACTTCGAAGTCGACGGTGACGCGCGTGAGGGCCAGCGGGTGGCACAGGGGAATCAGGTCGCTGGTGCGCTTGGCGCCCATGATGGCGGCGATGCGGGCGATGCCCAGCACGTCGCCTTTCTTGGCGTTGCCGGACATAATCAAGGCCAGGGTGGCGGGCTGCATGCGGATGCTGCCGGCGGCCACGGCGCTGCGGCGCGTGTCTTCCTTGCTGCCCACGTCAACCATATGGGCCTGGCCCGTGGCGTCGAAATGGGTCAGTTCCCCGGCGGGGGCTTGCTTGTCTGCTGTTGTCATGGCGTCAAAATAGGTGAGGAGTGGGGGTGCGGCACGCCATGTCACCGCATCATGCCACTGGCATAGCGCATGCTTGTCGCGTGGGAATGGGCGCCGCTAACAAGGTATGATAGCACCCGTGAATTCGAAAACTACCCTTCCGACCGTACTTGAAAACGCCGGTGCGGCATGGCTGCGCCGCTCCTGGCGCACATCCATGCTGGCTGCATTGTGGCTGGCGGCGCCGTTTGCGCTGGCGCAAACCTATACGTCCGCGTCGGCGGCGCCAGCCGCCAGCGTGGCGGCCAAGCCGGCCGGCAACTGGACGCCGCTGGCTGTGCCGCCGGCGCCGAATCTGCCGAACCTGGGCGATACCTCGCGCGAAGACCTGTCGCCGGCGATGGAGCGCAAGATCGGCGAAGAAATCATGCGCGGCATTCGCGGCGACCGCGACTACCTCGACGATGCGCCCTTGCTGGAATACCTGAATACCTTCGGCAACGCCCTCGTGGCGGCCCGCCCCAGCGTGCGCGGCGAAACGAATTACGACTATTTTTTCTTTGCCGTGCGCGATCCCCAGTTGAACGCGTTTGCCTTGCCCGGCGGTTTCATCGGCGTCCATTCGGCCCTGGTGCTGGCGGCGCAAACGGAGGCGGAACTGGCTTCCGTGCTGTCGCACGAGATCGGCCACGTGGCGCAGCGCCATATCGCGCGCATGCTGGGCCAGCAGCGCCAGGATGCCCTGATGCCGCTGGCGGCCATGTTGCTGGCGGCGCTGGCCTCGCGCGCGGGCGGCGACGTGGCGCTGGGCGTGTTTGCCGCCGGCCAAGGCTTGGCCATCCAGCGCCAGCTCAATTTCGGCCGCGACGCCGAACGCGAGGCCGACCGCATCGGTTTCCAGATCATGGGCGAGGCCGGTTTCGACACCACCGGCATGGTAGCCTTCTTCGGCCGCATGCAAGCGGCCAGCCGTTCGTACAGCGACCTGATGCCCGCCTATCTGCAGACGCACCCGCTGACGACGGAGCGCATCGCCGACATCCAGGCACGCATCCGCGAGCAGCCCTACAAGCAGCGTCCGGACAGCCTGAGTTTCCACCTGGCTCGGGCGCGCGCCCGCGTGCTGCAGGATGAAAGCGTGCAAGGCCTGCTGAATGCCAAGGCGGTCTTCAAGACGCAGCTGGAACAGCAAAGCCGTTTCCAGGTGGTGGCCGCACATTACGGCTTGTCCTTTGTCGCCGTCAAGCAGGGCAAGCCCTCTGATGCCCAGAAGGAGCTCGACGCGGCTCATGCCGCCCTGCACCAGCCGGCCGGGCCGAATGTGTTCACCTCGGGTGGCACGCAGGGCCCCAATTCGCTGCTGGCAGCGATGGGGCTGGAAGTGCTGTTGATGCCGGCGCAGAAGAAGGAGGTGGCGCAGCAAGCCATGAAGGCGGCGGACGCGGCGCGCCAGCAGTTTCCCCTCTCGCGCGGCATTGCCCATCAGTATGCGGAAGCGTTGATGGCTGCCGGCAAGCTGGAGCAATCAACCTTGTACCTGCGCGACCAGGTGCAGCTCTACAAGGAAGAGCCGGAACTGTATGATTTACTGGCGAAAGCTTATGCGGACCAGGGCAAGATGACCTTGCAGCACATGGCGCTGGCCGAATCCTACGTGCTGCAGGGCGCCACCATGGCCGCGCTGGACCAGCTGACGATCGCCCGCAAATCGACGGACGCAACTTTTTACGACCAGGCCGTGATCGATGCGCGCGAGCGCGAACTGCAGGAAAAGCGCCGCGAACAGATCAAGGATCAGAAAGGCTAGCCGCTACTCCGCTTGCGGCGCGCGCTGGAAGCCGAAGGTTTGCGGTACGCTGGCATAGGCCAGCGGCTGCACGGCAATCTCCTTGTCGTTATGCAATAAAGTCAGGTTTCCCTGGCCTTGCTCCAGCCAGCCCAGCAGGACTTCGTCGCTTGCCGCCAGGCCATCGATGCGCAGCGATGCCAGCACATGCGCCATGTCGCGGTCATCGACTTGCGCCACGCTGTCGCCCTGGCACAGGATCAGCGCACCGTTGTCGCACAGCCAGGCGGCATCGATGGTCTTCAGCGGCGCGCCTGTCTGCAAGACAAAACCGTGCTGCGGGTCGCTGCGGGCGATGTACGGCGTCGCTTCCAGGTTCAAGTAGACGCGCTGCGGGCCATTCTGGAAAAACCAGCAACCGCGTTCGTCATGGTCGTAATTGCGATTGATAAATCCTAGCAGCGCCACATGGGCGATCTTGTCGCCGGGCAGTTGTTGCTGTTGTGCCTGCTGGTCGCGCATGCGCCAGTGGCCGCGCGCGTCCAGGCCCAGCCAGCCGTAGCAGTGGGGCACGTTCGGCCATTTGGCCAGCGCCTGCTTGACGAGTTCATCCATGTATAGCGTTTTCCGTGTGCGTGTGCGAGCTAGCAGCGTGACAGCTTTGCGGGGAAGAGGGCGCCGTGTTGCCGCCTTCAAAAAAATGGATCAGCCGTTGCGGCAGCCAGCGTGTGCTTCCCGGCAACTTGCCAGCGGCAAAGCCGACATGGCCGCCGTGGCGCGGATACTCGAGCGTGACCTTGGACGCGGCGTTGCGCGGTAAGAAGCGCCCGGGCAGGAACGGGTCATTTTGCGCATTCAGCACCAGGGTCGGCACGGTGATGTCCGACAAGACGTGCTTGGCGCTGGCGCGGTGCCAGTAATCGTCGGCGTCGCGGTAGCCGTGCAGGGGTGCCGTGACGATATTGTCGAAGGCGTGCAAGTCGCGCGCGGCCAGCATGGCCTCGCGCGCAAACAGGCCGGGAAACTGTTCCAGCTTGGCCAGGCATTTGGGTTTGAGCGTGTTCAAGAACATGCGCGTGTAGAGCCGGTTGCTGCCGCAAGACAGGGCCTTGCCCCCTTGCACCAGGTCCAGCGGGGCCGACACGGCCGCCGCCGCATCGATGAAATCAGCCTGGTGCTGCGACTGGCCCAGCCAGCACAGCAAGGCGTTGCCGCCCAGCGAGACACCTGCCGCGTAAAATTTACCCGTGGCGCGCGGGCGCAGGCGCTGCACGATCCAGTCTACTTCCTGCGCATCGCCTGAATGGTAAAAACGGGGCGCCAGGTTGGCTTCGCCCGAGCAGCCGCGAAAATGCGGCACGGCGCCCGACCAGCCGCGCGCCGCCACTTCGGCCATCAGGGCACGCGCGTAGTGGCTGTTCGACGAGCCTTCCAGGCCGTGGAACAGGACCACGAAGGGCTGGCCCGGCTGGCCGTCAACCAGGTCGACATCGACGAAGTCGCCATCGGGCGCTTGCCAGCGTTCACGGCGGAAGGCCACGGCCGGCTTGGCGATGCATACGGCCGGATAAATCGTCTGCGCGTGGCCGCCAGGCAGCCAGAAGGGAGCGCTATAAGGGGCGTTGTAGATAAGGGGCAAAGTCATCAGTGCAGGATCTGTGTTCCCGTGGCGTCGGCCGGCGCACCGCCGGGGGCGACGGACGCGTGGTGCAGCACGATGCGCCAGCCGCGCGGCGTTTTCACATACACATTCGTGGCGAGCAGATGTGCCGGGCCGCCTTCTTCAGAGGTGACGCCTTCGATGACGGTGTGCACCGAACTCATCAAATTGTGCGTTTCATGCAGCTGTGCCGGCACGATGTGCAGGCCGCCGCCCGCCAGAATGGTTTCCCACGAGGCGCGGATGGCGGCATGGCCGATCAGGCGCGCGCCGCCCGGGTGGATGCAGACGATCTCTTCATCGTCGGCCCATAGCGCCATCAGCGCTGCAAGGTCGGCGCGGTGCAAGGCATCGTAGAACGCCGCTTCGACTTCGGCGGCGCTGCCATTGAGTTCTTTCAGACGTTTCATGACGACTCCGGCTTGAGCGGTACAGCTCGGTGTATAAATGAAAACGGCGCGCTGGGTGCGCGCCGCTGGGCAGTTTAATGATGGCCGGCGCTGGCGCCTTCCTTCAGGGTATACGCCGTGCCGCAGTAGGGACACTTGGCGATACCGTCTTTGTTGAATTCCAGAAACACGCGCGGATGCGACGACCACAGCGGCATGGCCGGGTTAGGGCAGTGGGCTGGCAAGTCTTTACTGTCGAGTTCGACCGCTGTCTGGGTGGTTTTTGTCATCTTGTCATGCTCCGTGAGGCTGTATGGAAGGAAGTCGGCTGCTGCCAAAACCACGATTTTAACGGATTCAGGCAGGCAGCAAAAATCATGGCTAAAATGGCGCCTTGATCATCTGCGGCTGCGGCGCGGGTTTTTGCGAAAATATGGCAGCTGCAGCGCCACACTGACTGGATTTGCCTTGCCGGTATCACCGTTGCACCCATGCGCCCCGCGCACCATTGTTGTGCAGTTACCACAGTGCGCCTGCCGGGGGCTCGCATGAACACCCGCGTGAGCGCCGTCATGGCCGCCAAGGACGCCGGCCTGCTGAAGGACGCCTGGCGCGCCGGCCTGAGAGTGGGCGCGCCCAGCCTGCTGGGTATTGCCGCCTGGGGTATGGTGGTGGGCGTGGCCATGGTGAAAAGCGGTCTGACGGTGGCGCAGGCGGGGGCCATGACCCTGTTTGTCTTTGCCGGCTCAGCCCAGCTCGCCTCCCTGCCGCTGCTGGCCGCCCACGCCCCCGTGTGGGTGATCTTCGCCACGGCCCTCGTCGTCAATTTGCGTTTTGTCATCTTTTCCGTGCTGCTGGCGCCCCATTTCGCGCATCTGCCTTGGCGCCAGCGCTTTGCGCTCGGCTATGTGGCGGGCGATATCACGGTAGGCTTGTTCCTGCAGCGCTACCCCCATGAAACGCCGGACCCGGCCAAGCTGCCCTTTCTCAAGGGGCTGATTTACCCCAACTGGCTGGCCTGGCAAATCGGCTCCTTCATCGGCATCGTGTTGGGGGCCGTCGTTCCTGCCGAATGGGGGCTGGGGTTCGCCGGGACCCTGGCGATCCTGTGCGTCACCGTGCCCCTGATCCTCAACCGCGCCGCTTTGTGCGGCGTGCTGGTGGCGGGCACGGTGGCCGTGCTGGCGTTTGGCTTGCCATACAAGCTGGGTTTGCTGGTGGCCGTGGTGGTGGGCATGGTCAGCGCCATGGCCGTGGAAGAATTGACCGAGAAATGGAACAAACGCCATGTTTGACGGATGGGACTGGGGCAGGACCGATGTGTGGATCGCCATCGCCGTGCTGGTGGTGGCCACGGCCGCCACGCGCAGCACGTTTTGGCTGGTTGGCCATCACATCAGCATTCCGCGCAGGATCAACGAGATGCTGCGCTATGCGCCGGCCTGCGCGCTGGCGGCCATCATCGCGCCCGACATGTTGATGGAGGGGCAGCAAGTGCACTTTGAATTGTCGAATTTGAAACTCTTGTCGGGTATTGCCGCCACGCTCTTTTTCGTGATCCGCCGCAATATGCTGCAAACCATCGTGTTTGGCATGCTGATTTTCACGGGCTTGCGACTGTTGCACGTTTTTCAGTAAAGCAGGACAAATCGGGGATTTGGTCTGGTCATTGCGGTAAAATAGCGCACTTCCTTCCACTCGTCATCTGGATCGCCATGTCAGCTGTTCTCAACTTCATCCGTCTGCAAGATTTGATCGCCCACAATGCACTGCAAGGCAAGCGCGTGTTTATCCGCGCCGACCTGAACGTCCCGCAAGATGACAGTGGCAAGATCACCGAAGATACGCGCATCCGCGCTTCGGTGCCGGCCATCCGCGCCGCCCTCGACGCTGGCGCTGCCGTCATGGTGACGTCGCACCTGGGCCGTCCGATGGAAGGCGAATTCAAGCCAGCCGACAGCCTGGCGCCCGTGGCGGCCCGTTTGTCCGAGCTGCTGGGCCAGGAAGTGGCACTGAAACAAAATTGGATCGATGGCGCCGGGCTGGAAAACCTGGCCGCCGGCCAGGTGGTCTTGCTGGAAAACGTGCGCGTCAACAAGGGCGAAAAGAAAAACAGCGATGAACTGGCGCAAAAAATGGCCAAGCTGTGCGATATCTACGTCAACGATGCGTTCGGTACGGCCCACCGCGCCGAAGCGTCCACGCACGGCATCGCCAAGTTCGCCCCTGTCGCCTGCGCCGGCCCGCTGCTGGCCGCCGAACTCGATGCACTGGGCAAAGCTTTGCACGCCCCAGCCCGCCCGCTGCTGGCCATCGTCGCCGGTTCGAAAGTGTCGAGCAAGCTGACCATTCTGAAAGCCCTGTCCGACAAGGTTGATAACTTGATCGTCGGCGGCGGTATCGCCAACACCTTCATGAAGGCTGTCGGCTTGAATGTCGGCAAGTCGCTGGTGGAAGCGGAACTCGTCGAGGAAGCCAAAGCCATCATCGAGATCATGGCCAAGCGCGGCGCGCAAGTGCCGATTCCCGTCGATGTCGTGTGCGCCAAGGAGTTTTCGCCGACGGCCGCCGCGACCGTCAAGGACGTGGCCGATGTGGCTGACGACGACATGATCCTCGATATCGGCCCGAAAACGTCGGCCCTGCTGGCGCAGCAGATCGCTGCCGCCGGCACCATCGTGTGGAACGGCCCTGTCGGTGTGTTCGAATTCGACCAGTTCGGCAACGGCACCAAGACCTTGGCGCTGGCGATTGCCGAATCGACAGCATTTTCCATCGCTGGTGGTGGCGACACCCTGGCGGCGATTGCAAAATACGACATTACCGATAAAATCAGCTATATCTCGACGGGCGGCGGCGCTTTCCTGGAGTTCCTGGAAGGCAAGACTTTGCCCGCCGTGGAAATTCTCATGCAACGTGCTGGCTGATACAGCCTGACTGTAGTGCCACCAAGCGCAGCCTGACCGCTGCGCTTTTACCTTGCCGGATGCAGCATCGAGCCGGCCTTGCTCACCATCGTTCGCGCACAAGGACTTCTATGCCACGCGGTACAAAAATCGTAGCAACAATCGGCCCCGCCTCCACCGACTTCGATATTCTGGTGAAGATGATACGTGCGGGTGTCGACGTGGTGCGTTTGAATTTTTCCCACGGCAAGGCGCAAGACCATATCGACCGCGCGGCGCTGGTGCGCCTGGCGGCGGTCGAGTGCGGCCGCGAGGTGGCCATCATGGCCGACATGCAAGGTCCGAAAATTCGCGTCGGCAAGTTTGAAAACACGCGCATCCAACTGGAGCAGGGCGAGCGCTTCATCCTCGACGCCAAGTGGGGCGAGAATGGCGAGCTGGGTAACCAGGAACGGGTTGGCCTCGATTACAAGGCGCTGCCGCGCGACTTGCACAAGGGCGACGTGCTGTTGCTGAATGACGGCCTCATCGTGCTGATCGTCGAGCGCATCCACGGCAGCGAAATTCACACCACCGTCAAGATCGGCGGCGAGCTGTCGAACAACAAGGGCATCAACCGCCAGGGCGGCGGCCTGTCCGCGCCGGCCTTGACGGCCAAGGATATGGAAGACATCAAGACGGCCATGAGTTTCCAGGCCGATTATCTGGCCATTTCCTTCCCGAAATGCGCGACCGACATGGAAATGGCGCGCCAGCTGGCCAATATCGCCGGCGAACCGTACCACCACAAGCCGATGATGATCGCCAAGATCGAGCGCGCGGAAGCCATTCCTGCCTTGCAGGAAATTCTCGACGCTTCCGACGGCATCATGGTGGCGCGCGGCGACCTAGCCGTGGAAGTCGGCAATGCGGCCGTGCCGGCCTTGCAAAAGCGCATGATCAAGATGGCGCGCGCGTCGAATAAACTGGCCATTACTGCCACGCAGATGATGGAATCGATGATCGTCAACGCCGTGCCGACCCGCGCGGAAGTGTCCGACGTGGCCAATGCCGTGCTCGATGGCACGGATGCCGTCATGACGTCGGCCGAGACGGCCTCGGGCAAGTACCCGATCGAGACGGTGGAAATGATGGCCGCCATCTGCGTCGAAGCGGAACAGTCCGAATACAACAAGCTCGATGCCGATTTCCTCAACGTCACGTTTACCCGCATCGACCAGTCGATCGCGTATGGCGCGCTGTTTACGGCCCACCATTTGCGCGTGAAAGCCATCGTGGCGCTGACGGAATCCGGTTCCACCGCCTTGTGGATGAGCCGCCACAGCATCGACACGCCGATCTACGCGCTCACGCCGAGTGTCACCACTTTGCGCAAAGCCGCGCTGTACCGCAATGTTCGGGCGTATCATCTGATGCAGAACGCCCCCAGCGCGCAAGTGCTGAAGCAGGCGGAAGAGCTGCTGGTGGCGCAGGGCATCGTCAAGAAGGGCGACATGATCGTCGTTACCTGGGGCGAGCCGATGGGACAGGTGGGCGGCACGAATGCCCTGAAAATCGTCACAGTCGGCGAATTCGAATAAGAACGCCCATAAACAGCCCAGGGCGTTGTTGCATTGCCTCGTCGTACTAGTCGTACTGCCTTCGGCAACGCGCCTAGCCCTGAACAGTTTGTTGGACGTTCTTGTGTCATTGCGTGTAGTTGAAAGAATTCAGGCGTCGGCGCGGTCATCGACCGCGAAGCGCCGCAACAGTTTCTATTGTTCTCTGGAGTATTACCATGTCTCTCGTATCCATGCGTCAATTGCTGGACCATGCCGCCGAAAACGGTTATGGCATTCCTGCTTTCAACGTCAACAACCTGGAGCAAGTGCAAGCCATCATGGCTGCCGCCGATGCGCTCAACAGCCCGGTGATCATGCAAGCGTCCGCTGGCGCGCGCAAGTACGCCGGTGAAGCTTTCCTGCGCCACCTGATCGACGCCGCCGTCGAAGCGTATCCGCACATTCCCGTCGTCATGCACCAGGATCACGGCCAGTCGCCGGCCGTCTGCATGGCCGCCATCCGCTCGGGTTTTACCTCCGTGATGATGGATGGCTCGCTGGAAGCGGACGGCAAGTCGGTCGCCTCGTATGAATACAACGTGGAAGTGTCGCGCGAAGTGGTGAAATTCTCGCACGCCATCGGCGTGACGGTGGAAGCGGAACTGGGCGTGCTCGGTTCGCTGGAAACCATGAAGGGCGACAAGGAAGACGGCCACGGCGCCGACGGCACCATGACCCGCGAGCAACTGCTGACGGACGTGGCGCAAGCGGCCGATTTCGTGCAGCGCACCCAGTGCGACGCCCTGGCGATCGCCATCGGCACCTCGCACGGCGCGTATAAATTCACGCGCAAGCCGACGGGCGATATCCTGGCCATCGACCGCATCAAGGAAATCCACGCACGCATCCCGAACACCCATTTGGTGATGCACGGCTCGTCGTCGGTGCCGCAGGAATTGCTGGCCATCATCCGCGAATTCGGCGGCGACATGAAGGAAACCTATGGCGTGCCAGTGGAAGAAATCCAGGAAGGCATCCGTCACGGCGTGCGCAAGATCAACATCGACACCGACATCCGCCTGGCGATGACGGCCGCGATCCGCAAGTACCTGTTTGAAAACCCGTCGAAATTCGACCCGCGCGACTTCCTGAAGCCAGCCCGCACCGCCGCCGAGCAAATCGTGCGCGCCCGCATGCAGGCATTCGGCTGCGAAGGCCAGGCGTCGAAAATCAAGGTCATCACGATGGAAAAAATGGCCGAGCGCTACAAGGCCGGCGAGCTGTCGCAAATTGTGAAGTAAAATTCTGTCTGGAACGGGCAGCAGGCATCCGCATACAGCGTATCCTTGTGCCCGATTTTCTCGACCGGCAGGCATCCCCTGCCTGCCGGTTTCGTTTCATCCAACTATTCCCCCGCTATGAACAGCCTCTATCAGACTTCCATCCACTCCCTGCCATTGCTGGGCCACGGCAAGGTCCGCGACAATTACGCCGTTGGCGACGACAAGATTTTGATCGTCACCACGGACCGCCTGTCGGCCTTCGATGTCGTCATGAACGAGCCTATCCCCGGCAAGGGCAAGGTGCTCAACCAGATGAGCGACTTCTGGTTCGAGAAACTCGGCCATATCGTGCCGAACCACCTGACCGGCGTGGCGCCGGAATCCGTGGTGTCGCCCGAGGAAGTGGAACAAGTCAAGGGCCGCGCCGTCGTGGCCAAGCGCTTGAAACCCATCATGGTCGAGGCGGTCGTGCGCGGCTACATCATCGGTTCGGGCTGGAAAGATTACCAGGAGTCGGGCAGCATCTGCGGCATCGCGCTGCCAGCGGGCCTGCAACAGGCGGAAAAACTGCAGGAACCGATCTTCACTCCGGCAGCCAAGGCTGAGCTGGGCGAACATGACGAAAACATCAGCTTTGCTGAAATGGAAGAGCGCATCGGTGCCGAACTGGCCGCCAAGATGCGTGACGTGGCCATCGCGCTGTACAAGGCTGCCGCCGAGTACGCCGCCACGCGCGGCATCATCATCGCCGACACCAAGTTTGAATTCGGCCTGGATGACAACGGCGTCATGCATTTGATGGATGAAGTGCTGACGGCCGACTCGTCGCGCTTCTGGCCCGCCGATTCCTACCAGCCGGGCATCTCGCCACCGTCGTTCGACAAGCAATTCGTGCGCGACTACCTGGAAACGCTGACCTGGGGCAAAACCGCACCGGCGCCAGCGCTGCCGGCCGACGTCATCGAAAAAACCCAGGCCAAGTACTTTGAAGCCATCGAACGCCTGACGGGCGAGAAGCTGAAGGCTTGAGATGACTGAGCAAAAGTTGAACCCCAAGCCGCTGGTCGGCGTCATCATGGGCTCGTCCTCGGACTGGGACGTGATGCAGAATGCGGTTGCCATCCTGAAACAGTTTGGCGTGCCGTACGAAGCGCAAGTGATTTCCGCGCACCGCATGCCCGACGAGATGTATGCGTACGCGAAGAGCGCGCGCGCGCGCGGCTTGCGCGCCATCATCGCCGGCGCCGGCGGCGCGGCCCACCTGCCTGGCATGGTGGCGGCGATGACCATCGTGCCGGTGCTGGGCGTGCCCGTGCCGTCGAAATACTTGCGCGGCGAAGATTCCATGCTGTCCATCCTGCAAATGCCCAAGGGCGTGCCGGTGGCTACTTTTGCCATCGGCGAAGCGGGTGCGGCGAATGCAGCGTTGACGGCGGTGGCGATGCTTGCCGCCAACGACGACGCCCTGGCCGAGCGGCTGGAAGCGTTCCGTGCCACGCAAACGGCTGCTGCCAAAGCCATGGTCTTGCCTGATTAATGTGTTTGAAAAATAATGAATAGTAAATCGACTTCCCCATTGCTGCCCGGCGCCAACCCACCGGCGTGGCTGGGCGTGATGGGTGGCGGCCAGCTCGGCCGCATGTTTGCCCAGGCCGCGCAAGGCATGGGCTATCAAGTAGCTGTACTGGAACCGTCCGCTGCCTGCCCTGCGGGGCAGGTGGCGCAGCGCCTGGTGAATGCCGGCTACAGCGATGCGGACGGCCTCGACGTCTTGGCCGCGCAATGCCTGGCTGTCACCACCGAATTTGAAAACGTGCCGGCCGGCAGCCTGTCGCGCCTGGCCGAACGCGTGTTCGTGGCGCCGGATGCGCACGGCGTGTCGGTGGCGCAAGACCGTATCGCGGAAAAGCGTTTCTTTGTCGACTGCGCGGCCAAGTCGGGTGTGCTGCCGGCGCCGCACATGGTCATCGCCACGCAGGCCGATATCGACGCCATTAGCGACGAGCTGCTGCCCGGCATCCTGAAAACCGTGCGCATGGGCTATGACGGCAAGGGCCAGTTCCGCGTGCGCACGCGCGACGAGGTGCGCGCCGCGTTCGCGGAAATGGGACAGGTAACTTGCCTGTTGGAAAAGATGCTGCCGCTGGCGTATGAAGTGTCTGTGCTGACGGCACGCGGCGTGGATGGCCAGTCGGTCGTGTATCCGATCGCCGAAAACGTGCACCGCGACGGCGTCTTGTTTACCACCACCGTGCCGGGTCCGAATGTGTCGGACGACTGCGCCGCCAAAGCGCAGCGGGCGGCGCAAGCCATGGTCGCGGAACTCGGCTATGTCGGCGTGCTGTGCATTGAATTTTTCGTGCTGACCGACGGTAGCCTGGTAGTCAATGAAATGGCGCCGCGTCCGCACAACAGCGGCCATTACACGATGGATGCCTGCGTCACCAGCCAGTTCGCGCAACAGGTGCGGGCCATGGCGCGCTTGCCGCTGGGTGAGGTGCGCCAGCATTCGCCGGCCGTGATGCTCAACATCCTGGGCGACGCCTGGTTTGCCGACGACAGCGAGGTCGCCTGCGAACCTGCGTGGGACCAGGTGCTGGCGCTGCCGGGCGCCTGTTTGCACCTGTATGGCAAGGACGATCCGCGGCGTGGACGCAAGATGGGCCACCTGACCCTGATTGCCGCCACCTTGCAAGAGGCACAGCAGCGCCTGCGCGACGCTTGCCTGATCCTGAGAATCGCGCCGTGAGCGTGCCCGCACAAGACCTGGCAGCGGCGGCCGCCGTGCTGGAAGCGGGTGGCCTCGTCGCTTTCCCGACGGAAACAGTGTACGGTCTGGGTGCCGATGCGGAAAATCCATCTGCCGTGGCGCGCATCTACGAAGCCAAGGGCCGGCCATCGGACCACCCCGTCATCGTGCACGTGGCACCCGGTGCCGACTTGGCGCACTGGTCCGATGACATTCCGGTCGAGGCGGAACAGCTGGTGGCCGCCTTCTGGCCCGGGCCGCTGACCCTGATCGTCAAACGCGCCGCGCATATCCCCGATGCCGTCTCCGGCGGCCAGGATACGGTGGGCTTGCGTTGCCCGTCGCACCCGGTGGCTATCGAATTGCTACGCACCTTCAAGGGGGGAAAAGGTGGCCTGGCGGCGCCGTCGGCGAACAAATTCGGCAATGTCAGCCCCACCACGGCGCAGCATGTGCGCGATGAATTCGCGGCGGAACTCGCTAGCGGCTTACTGGGCCTGGTGCTCGATGGCGGACAGAGCGAGGTGGGCATCGAGTCGACCATCGTCGACCTGTCGCGCCTGGCCACGCACGGTCCCGTGCTGTTGCGTCCCGGCCATATCAGCAGCGAACAGATCGCCGCCGTCATTGGCCGCGCACCGGCAGTGGCCGACGCGGCCGCGCCGCGTGCCTCGGGCACCCTGGAATCGCACTACGCACCGCACACGCCTGTTGCGATGCAGCACAGCGACGATGTGCGCGCCACCTTGAACCGCTTGCTCAATGACGGACGCCGCGTGGCCCTGATCCACTACTCGGATCTGCCGCCGGCCAGCGCCAGCGTGCGCCTGGCGGCCAGCCCGGAAAATTACGCACACGCGCTGTATGCCTCGCTGCGCACGATGGACCAGGTCGGCGCCGAGCTGATACTCGTCGAAGCACCGCCGACCGGCCCTGCGTGGCTGGGCGTGAATGACCGTTTGCGGCGTGCCGCATTCGGCTCAAGTGGTATCTTGCAGCAGTTTCTGTCCGCATGATGAAAAGCCCCGCAAGGGGCTTTTCCTTGATGCAGCGCAATAGCGATGCTTGCCACGAAACATCTTTAATCCTCCATAATTCAAGCGATCGCCCTGTCGTGAAAGGGCGCTGGCAGTGTTGTTATTTCGTTGATTTTTAAAACATATTTTCTATACAAGCCTAAGGAACGATGGCATATTAGTTGGGTAGCGAATAGCACGCCCGTTCGTTTAGAAACCAGAAAAAAGACCGAGGAGACAAAATGCATCAAACAAAATTCGCGCTGGCCGTGCTGGCTGCGGCTGTCCTGGCAGGTTGCGGCGGCGCCAGTGGCGGCGATCAAGCCTTGAAAGTCAAATACACGGCGCAGGTGTCGTTCGGCGACAGCCTGTCCGATGTCGGTTCGTATGCCGTGGGCACGGTGCTGGCGAAAGGTGGCGGCAAGTTCACCATCAATGGCGATAATACCAAGATCAATCCTGAATTGACGGGCAAGAACTGGACCGAACACCTGGCCGCGCAATTCGGCCTGGCCAAGCCATGTGCCGCCGAGACTGGCCTGGAAGGCAATGCTGCGCAAGGCTTGTCCGTGGCGCGCGTCAAGCATGCCGGCTGCTTCGGCTACGCCATGGGCGGTTCGCGCGTGACCAATCCTGTCGGCCCGAACAACAAGCTGACGGGCAGCGCGCTGGGCGCCCTGACCGTGCCCGTGGTGACGCAGATCGCGAACCACCTGGCTGTTTCCGGCGGCAAGTTCAGCGGCACGGAAGCCGTTTTCGTGATGGCGGGCGGTAACGACGTGCTGTATCAACTGGGCGTATTGCAAGCGGGCGCAACGGAGGCCGGCAAGGCTGCGGGCGCTGCTGCGGGCGCACAAGCCTTCGCCACCAACCTGGCACTGGCGCTGGCGGCCGGCGCCACCAATCCCGCCACGGCAGCGGCTGCCATTGGTGCCGCCATCAAAACAGCCAGTGCCGCGCCGGGCGCCACGTCCGCGACGATCGTCGGTGCCGCCGTGCAAGCGGCCATGATTGCCGGCAATGCGAATGCCCAGACGCTGGCTCCCGCCCTGGCCGCCAAGGCGCAAGCCGATGCAACGGTGACGGGCAATGCAGCTGGCGCCAAGGCCGGTGCCGAATACGCTGCGGCTCAGGGGCCGTTGCTGGTTGCCGCCATGAAACTGGCTGGCACGCAACTGGTGGCGCTGGTCAAGGACCAGGTCATCGCCAAGGGCGCCAACTATGTGGTGGTCAACAACCTGCCTGACGTGGCCGGTACGCCATCGGGCTTGAGCAAGGATGCCAATACCAAAGCGCTGATCAACGCCATGGTTAGCGCCTTCAATGGTGAACTGAGCGGCGGCCTGAGCGGCAATGCGAAAGTCTTGCTGGTTGACGTGTTTGCCGTCAGCCATGATCAGGGCACCAACCCTGGCCCGTATGGTTTGACCAACGTCAGCGAGACGGCGTGCGACTTGAGCGCGCCAGGCAATATCCTGGGCAGCTCGCTGGTCTGCAATGGCACGAACCTGAAAGCAGGCGATGTCAGCCACTACTCGTATGCCGACGATGTGCATCCTACGCCGTTCAACAATCTGTTGCTGGCCCGCTATGTGGCCAAGGACATGGTCGTGCGGGGCTGGCTGTAAGGAATGGCCGAGCCGGCTGCGTCCCCGGGACGTGGCTGGCAGTGACAAGACTGGATAGCGGAACACTCCGCACATACTGAATCAGGAGACAAGATGAAGAATCGTTTGAATACCGCGGTACGCGTGCTGGCCGCAGCTGCCGCGATGGCCATGGCGACGGGCGCTTCGGCGCAAAGCGCAGGCACCTGGATGGCCAAGGTCGGCCTCAACAAGATCACGCCGCACGTGGACAGTGGCGACATTTCCGCACCGGCACTGCCGGGCACGAAAGCCGACGTCAAGGCCGATACCAAGCCCATCCTGACCTTTGCCTACATGATCACGGACAATGTTTCCGCTGAAATGATCTTGGGCGTGCCGTACAAGCATGACTTGATGGGCGATGGTTCCATCAAGGGCACGGGTAAGCTGGGGACGGCGGAAGCCTTGCCGCCGACGGCCTTCATCCAGTACCGTTTTTTCCAGCCCAATGCGATGATCCGCCCTTACGTGGGCGCGGGTTTGACGTATGCCTATTTCCAGAAGGAAAAAGGCTCGGGCCAGATGACGGCCTTGCTGGATCCGGGTGGAAAACCAGTCACCTACCGCATGGACAACAAGCTGACAGGCAGCCTGGTGGTCGGCAGCACCCTGGCCTTCAACGAGCGCTGGTTTGCCGACGTGGCCGTGGTCAAGACCTACCTGAAAACCAGGGCGAAATTCTCGACGGGGCAGACGCAGGACATCAAGCTCGACCCGGTTGCCGTGAGTATCAGCATCGGGTATAACTTTACCCTGTAAAACAAAAAATCCGCCTCGGCGGATTTTTTTTTGTCCCGCTCAGACCGGCGGTGTATTGAATTTTCCATTGTGAAAGATCAAGGGCGGCTGCGCGGCAAACGCGCATTGTTCCACTTCGCCGACGAAAATGACGTGGTCGCCTTCCGGATAGCGGCTGCGGTTGTGGCATTCGAACCAGGCCGACGCGCCTTTCAGGATGGGCTGGCCTGTGCGCGACAGTTCGTATTCGACGTCGTCAAAGGGATTCGGCGTGCGGCGTGAAAAGCGCTGCGCCAGTTCCGCCTGGTCGGCGCCCAACACATTGATGACGTAATGCGAGTTGCCACTGAAAATGGGCATGCTGTTGGCCACGGAACCGAGGCTCCACAGCACCAGGGGCGGCGACAGCGAGACGGAATTGAAGGAGCTGGCCGTCAAGCCACGGAAACTGCCGTCGGCCAAACGCGTGGTAATGACCGTCACGCCGGTGGCAAACTGCGACAGCGCCTGGCGGAAATGTGTCGTATCGAATTCTTGCGCTGGCGCGCGGGGAGAGCGTGTGTTCATGGGAGACCTGTCTATTTGCTGACATTATGCCAAAAATCGGCCGTGCCAGCGCAATCGTGGCCAGCGTGCCCTGATGTGCAGTACGCCAGGCGCCGTTTCAAGGGGCGCTGCAGGCCATGGCGCTTTGCGTTACAGTAAGGAAATGATAAGAGGCAGCAGCGTTGCGGGAGGGCATCATGAATCAGCAGGCGGAAGTGGCGGTACTGGGCGGTGGCTGTTTCTGGTGCCTGGCTGCCGTGTACGCGGAAGTGCGCGGCGTGACGCGCATCGCGTCCGGCTACACGGGGGGCAGCGTGCCCGACCCCACGTATGAGCAAGTTTGCACGGGCGAGACGGGGCACGCGGAAGTGGTGCAGCTGGCATTCGATCCCGCCGTCATCCCTTACCACGACTTGCTGGAAATATTTTTTACCCTGCACGATCCCACCACCCTGAACCGGCAGGGCAACGATGTCGGCACGCAATACCGTTCCGTCATTTATTACTAGTCGGCCGGGCAGGAAAGCGTGGCGCGCAAGGTGCTCGCTGAAATGGCCGGCGTGTGGGATGCGCCCATCGTCACGCAACTGGCGCCGGCGCAAGTTTTTTATGCGGCCGAGGATTACCACCAGAATTATGTCGAGCAGCACCCCTTGCAGAGGTATTGCGCCCTGGTCGTCGCACCCAAGGTGGAGAAATTCCGCACCATGTATGCGGGTCGCCTGAAGTGAGGCCCCTCCCCAGCGCCGCGCCGCGCGCCTCTGTCAGGTGCTGAGTGCGGGCGCGGGCCTGGCGTCCTGCGCATACATATAGTTGCGTGACCAGGGCAGGGTGGAGGAGCGCCGGCCCGCCTTCACGCAGACGATCTGGTACAGGCTGATCAAATCTTGCTCGAAGGCATAGGCGCAGCCGGCCAGGTAGACGTGCCAGATGCGGAAGCGCCGTTCGCCCGCCAGCGGGCGGATCTGCTCGGCATGGGCTTCGAAATTCTCCGTCCACAGGGCGCAGGTGCGCGCATAGTGGCGCCGCAGGTTTTCCACGTCCAGCACTTCCAGCCCCCCCTGCTGCATGGTCTTGAGCACATTGCCGATGTGCGCCAGCTCGCCGTGCGGAAACACATATTTCTCGATGAACTCTCCGCCGCCATACGGCGTTTCGCCATTGTCCGGGTCGGTGGAGGTGATGCCGTGATTCATCGCCATGCCATCCGGTGCCAGCAGCTTGTGGATGATGGAAAAGTACTCGGGTAAGTGTTTGAGGCCCACATGCTCGAACATGCCCACGCTGGTGATGCGGTCGAACTGCCCCGCCACGTCGCGGTAGTCCTGCAGGCGGATCTCGACCAGGTGCGCGAGGCCGGCCGCCGCCACGCGCTCGCGCGCCAGCGCGTACTGGTTATCCGACAGGGTCACGCCCACGCAGCGGGCGCCATATTGTTGCGCGGCACGGATGACCAGCGCGCCCCAGCCGCAGCCGATGTCGAGCAGGGTCTGGCCCGGCTGTAGCTGGATTTTCTTCAGGATATGGTCGATTTTCTTGAGCTGCGCCTGCGCCAGGGTTTCATCGCCATCTTCAAAATAGGCGCAGGAATACACGAGGGCGGGGTCGAGAAACTGTTCATAGAAGGCGTTCGACACATCGTAGTGGTAGCGGATGGCCTCGGCATCCTTGCTCTTGTCGTGTGTAAAGCTGCGCACGATACGGGCCAGCTTGCCTTCCGGTTTCAGGGTAGTGCGCGCCAGCGCATTGCAGATGGAAATCATGTCCTGGGCCGTGCCCCTGACTTCGATATTGCCTTCCACATAGGCCGAGCCCAAATTGGCCAGCGAGGGATTGAGCAGATAGCGTGCCGAGGCGATGGTCGGCAGGCGGATGGTGACTCTAGGCGCTTCGCTGGACAGGTCCACATGCTGGCCATTCCACAATTCTATGCGGAGCGGCAAGGCGGTCTTGCTGCGGATGCTGGCGACCCAGGACTTGAGCTGGTTTTGTACAAACAAAATAGCCTCCAATGAAGCGGCCCCAGCTGGGGCCGCAAATTGAGAAACAATGTTATTTAGTAACTTCTATCCGCATAGCCTACACCTATATTGACCAGCTTGCTTTGCGTCGCCTTGACTGCGCGCTTAAGGTTGCAAACGCTGCATGCTCCATTGCCCGTCAGCATCGCGGGTAAACACGATGCGGTCGTGGAAGCGCGAACGGCGTCCCTGCCAGAATTCGATGCGCTGCGGCTGCAAACGGTAGCCACCCCAGTGGGCCGGGCGCGGTGGCTGGGCGTCGCCGACAGCGGCGGCCACGGCCGCGTAATGGCTTTCCAGCGTGGCACGGCTGTCAATGGGGGCGCTTTGCTGCGAGGCAATCGCCGACAAGCGGCTTTGTAAGGGGCGCACATTGAAATACTCATCGCTCTCGGCCGCCGTGGTTTTCACCACCGTGCCTTCGATGCGCACTTGCCGCTCCAGCTCGCCCCAGAAGAACAGCAGGGCGGCGTGCGGGTTGTGTTCCAGGTGCTGCCCCTTGTCGCTGTGGTAATTCGTGTACCAGGTAAAGCCGCGCTCGTCGAACTGCTTGATCAGCACGATGCGCGAGCTGGGCTTGCCGTCGGGACTGACGGTCGCCAGGCTCATGGCGTTGGGCTCCATCACCTGGGCCTTGACGGCTTCGGCAAACCATTTCTGGAACATGGCGATGGGATCGGCCAGCACGTCCGTCTCGCTCAGGCTCGATTGCACGTAGTCGGTGCGCATCGCCGCCAGCACGGCGGCCGCGTCCGGCGCTGCGGGGGCTTCCGGCGCATCGGGCGCGATGCCGCGGCGGCGCTGCATGGCCGTGCCCAGCTGCTCCATCTGTTGCGCGCTGAACAGCCGCTTCGCCATGGGCGCCAGCTGGCCCTCTTCCTTGGCCATGTGGGCCTGGTAGGCGGCATCGTAATCTCGCACGCCGTCGGCGGACAGCTGCGTGCCCCTGCCGGCCGCGATGGCGTCCAGTTCCGGACGCAGGGTCAGCCAGGCCTGGTCCATGCGCTGGTGGTCGGCCAGGATTTCCGGCACCAGGGTCGCCAGCAGGGCTGCATCGTCGCCCGTGGCCGTCGCTTGCAGCATGGGCATCAGGTCTTGCTCTTCATCGTCATGGTGCAAATGGGCGGCTTTATTGAAATATTGCAACACCGCCTTGGCCGCCTGCTGCGCGTCCGCCGTGTTGCCGTGCTGCGCCAGGTGGCCCAGCAAGTTTTGCAGGGTCGTCAGTTGCTTGCGGATCTTGTCGTGGCAATGCTTGAGCACGGCGATGGGCTGGTCAAAGCCGGGAACGGAGTCGAACAGGGGAGAGGTCATGGCGAGTTCTCGTGGTGGGCGGTGTGGGGGCGCGGCGACAGTGCGGCTTGTCGCTGTGTCAATTCGGCTATTTTAGAATATCCGCCAGCGCAGTGTCCGTTAAAATGGCGTTATGCATACCTCCACCAATGAACTAATTCCCATGGACTTGACCGAGATCGATTTTGAACGGCGTTTCGGCGGCATTGCCCGCCTGTACGGCGCCCCGGCGTTGGAACGCTTCCGCGCCGCCCACGTGTGTGTGATCGGCGTGGGCGGTGTCGGATCCTGGATCGTCGAAGCGTTGGCGCGCAGCGCCATCGGCCGCCTGACCCTGATCGACCTGGACAATGTTGCCGAATCGAATATCAATCGCCAGATCCAGGCCATGAGCGACACCATCGGCAAGGCCAAGATCACGGCCTTGGCCGAACGCATCGAATTGATCAACCCCTTGTGCCAGGTCACGCAGATCGAAGATTTTATTACCCCCGATAATCTGGAGCAGTTGCTGGGCGGGCGCGATTTCGACTATCTGGTCGATGCCATCGACAATGCCAAGGCCAAGGCGGCCGTGATCGCGTATTGCCGCGCGCACAATCTGCCCATGCTGACCATCGGCAGCGCGGGCGGGCAGACGGATCCGACCCTGATCGCCGTGCGCGACCTGTCGAAAACGGAGCAGGAACCGCTGCTCAAGCGTGTACGCAAGCTGTTGCGTACCGAATATGGTTTCCCTCGTGGCGTGAAAAACAAATTCAACGTCGATGCCGTGTTTTCCATGGAGCCGCTGAGCGTGCCCGAGAGCGCGGAAGCGTGCGCCGTCGATGGCACGGCGGCCGGCGTGACGGGCTTGAATTGCGCCGGCTTCGGTTCCAGCGTGGTGGTGACGGCCAGCTTCGGCATGGTGGCGGCCGCCCATGCGCTGAAAAGCTTGCGCCAGCCTGGGGCCTCAGCCTTGCCGGAACTTGTCTAAGTCCATTCCGGCAGCACCAGTCCTTCTTGTGCGCCGGCAGCGGGTGTGGAAAGTGTAAGTCTTGTGACAGGGTTTTCAACTTCGGGCAGTGGTTTGCTATTATTGTTGTCCCTGCGCTATCTGGACTGCAGGCATCTCACCGAAACTCACTGAAAGAATACATCATGACGCGTAGCTCCGTTTTGTTTGCCCTGATCTGCTCCGTCGCCGCGTCGCTGGCGCAGGCACAGGCGCCAGCGCCTGTTCCCGCCTCCGCCGTCTCGCTGAGCCCCGGCCCTGTCGCCGATAAATTGATCCTGATCGACAACAAGGTCGGCACGGGCAAGGAAGCGTCCGCCGGCAATGCCGTTACCGTGCACTACACGGGCTGGCTGTACCGTCCCCTGGCGAAAGATTCGCGCGGCAAGAAGTTCGACAGCTCCGTAGGCCGTGGCCCGTTCGACTTCCCGCTCGGCAAGGGCATGGTCATCAAGGGCTGGGACCAGGGCGTGGCCGGCATGAAAGTGGGCGGCAAGCGCACCCTGATCATTCCAGGCGAACTGGCTTACGGCCCGCGCGGCGCCGGCAATGGCGACATTCCGCCGAACTCGGCACTGATCTTCGATGTGGAATTGCTGGACGTGAAGTAATTGTTCAGTTTCGGCAGCGCACCACGTGCGCTGCCGTGAAAAAGCGGTAGACTGGGATTTTCTGATATAGCTGTGGAGACTCCCATGAACATCGCCAACGACGTCACTGAACTGATCGGCAACACCCCCCTGGTGCGCATCAACCGCATCGCCACCGGCTGCAGTGCCACCATCCTGGCCAAACTCGAATTCTACAATCCCGCGCACAGCGTCAAGGACCGCATCGGCCTGTCCATGATCGTCGCTGCTGAAGCAGCGGGCAAGATCCATCCCGATACCCTCATCGTCGAGCCCACCAGCGGCAACACGGGTATCGCGCTGGCCATGGTGTGCGCCGCGCGCGGCTACCGCTGTACCCTCGTCATGCCCGACACCATGAGCCGCGAGCGGCGCATCCTGCTGCGCGCCTATGGCGCCGAGCTGGTGCTCACGCCGGGCAGCGAAGGCATGCTGGGCGCCATCCGCAAGGCCGAGGAAATGGTGGCGGCCGACCCGCGCTACCTGATGTTGCAGCAGTTCAATAACCCGGCCAATCCCGCCATTCACCGCGCCACGACGGCCGAGGAAATCTGGCGCGACACGGATGGGCAAGTCGACATCGTCGTCGCCGGCGTGGGCACGGGCGGCACGATCACCGGCATCGGTGAGGTGTTGAAGGAGCGCAAGCCCGGCCTGCAAGTGATTGCCGTGGAACCGGAAGCGTCGCCGATGCTGTCGAAAGGCACGAAAGGACCGCACCCGATCCAGGGCATCGGCGCCGGTTTCGTGCCGCAGATTTTGAACACCGCCATCTACGATGAAATCATCTGCGTGAAGAGCGACGATGCCTTCGCCACGGCGCGCCTGGCCGCCAGCGACGAAGGCTTGCTGGTCGGCATTTCGTCGGGCGCCGCCCTGTGGGCCGCCCTGCAAGTGGCGCGCCGTCCGGAAAACGCGGGCAAGACCATCGTCACCATCATCCCGTCGTTTGGCGAACGCTACCTGAGCACGGCCTTGTACGCGGGCCTGGGCGACTGAGCGTTGCCCCGTCCGGCTGGGCATTGACCGTGGCCCCGGTAGACCGGCGCAGCAGATGGGCGCCGGTTGAACTTGCCCTGGCGAAATATGCGTCAGGCAGGCACGGCAGGCGCAGTACAATACCGCCTACTGGGCCGTAATGGTTCGGCCCGTATTGTGCCTTTGAATGGAAATATGTTCCTGGTAAAACCTGAACGCCGCCGCCTGCTGCAGGTGGGCGCGACCGTGGCTGTCATTGCGCTGGGCCTGGCCTCGCGCGCCTATCCCCAATTCCTGCCTGCCGTGCTCGGCAAGTATCCGGGCGACGCCCTGTGGGCCATGATGATCGTCTTTGCGCTGGGCAGCATCGCCACGCGCATGCGCACGTGGCAGCTGGCGCTGACTTCGCTGCTGATCTGCTTTGCCGTCGAATGTGGCCAGTTGTACCAGGCGCCATGGATCGTCGAGCTGCGCGCGCATCCGCTGGGGCACCTGGTGCTGGGCTCCACCTTTGGCTGGGCCGACTTGATCGCCTACACGGCCGGGGTGGCCGTGGCGGCGTTCATCGATAAGCTGGCGCTGTTCAAGCGCCGCTAATCTTATTTGACCTTACCTTCAGCATCGCGCAGTTCCACGGGCGCCAGTTTCAGCTTGGACAATTGCGGCGCGATCTTCGCCATGTCGCCCACGCCGATGACGATCAGCTTTTCCGGCTGCAGGTATTTCTTTGCCACTTGCTGCACCTGCTTGTCCGTGACGCCGGCAAAGCGCTGCGGCAGGGTCGCGTAGTAGTCGAGGCCCAGGCCGTAGATATACGTGTTGGCCATGCTGGCGCTGATGCTGGCATTCGTCTCGAACTGGCCCGGCAGCGACAGTACCTGCGAATTGCGTGCATTCGACAATTCCTTGGCCGTTAAGGGCTTGGCGATCATGGCGCGGATTTCCTTGAAGGTTTCCGATACGGCCGGACCCGTCACGTCGGTGCGCACGCCAGCGGCGATGGAGAACGGCCCCGGCTGGCTCCGGTACTGGAATTGCGAGCGCACGCCATACGTGTAGCCCTTCTCTTCGCGCAAATTATTGCTCAGTCGACTCGTAAACAAGCCGCCCAGCGCCGCGTTCATCACTTGCAGCGGCGCATAGTCGGGCGTCGTGCGGGCCACGGCGATGGTCGACAGGCGCACGGCCGTCTGCGGTGCGCCCGGTTTGTCGACCAGGATCAACCTGGCTTTCGTCGTGACCGGCGTCGCTGTCACGGACGGCGCCACCGTGCCCGCCTTCCAGCTGCCGAACTTGGCTTCGGCCAGCGCCTTCAATTCCGCGGCGCCGATATCGCCCGAGACGATCAGGGCCGCATTGTTGGGCACATAATGCTGCTGCCAGAACGCCTGCAGGTCGGCGCGGCTGGTGGCCTTCAGGGCCGCTTCCGTGCCCAGCTGGATGGTGCCGTACGGATGCCGCGGGCCATACAGGGCCGCCGCTTCCACGCGGGCCGCCACGGCCCCCGCGTTTTCGCGCTGCTGCGCCAGTTCGCCGATGCGGCTGGCGCGCTGGCGTTCCACCTCGTCTTGCGGGAACTGCGGGTGCTGCACCACGTCGGCCAGCACGTCGAGTGCTTGCGGGAAGGTGGTTTTCAGCGACGTCAGCTGGGCGAACGAGGCATCCGCGCCGGAACCGGTGCCCAGAAAAGCACCCAGTTGCGCCACGTCGTCGGCGATCTGCGGCGCGCTGCGCGTGGCCGTGCCTTCCTGCAGCAATTGCGCCGTAAAGCCCGACAAGCCCGGCTGCGCCAGCGGATTGGCGCCCGAACCGCTTTTCACCACCAGCTGGGTCGACACCAGCGGCACGGCCGGGTTGTAATTGTGGATCACGGTCAAGCCATTGCTCAAGGTGAAGGACGTCGCTTGCGGTAGCACGATCTTCGGCGCGGGCCCGGCCTTCGGCACGGCGCTGCGCCACGGCTCATCCGCATTGATGGCCGTGCCTGGCGCCGCCTTGACCTTGCCAGGTGCCGGCGTCGGTACTTCCGCGCCCAGGTCCGGCGTGCCCGGCACGCCATACACCACCACGCGCGCCTGGTTTTTCAGGTAGGTATCGACGGCGCGCTGCACGCCGGCCGCCGTCACCTGGCGGTAGCGTTCGATATCCTTGCCCAGGTAACCGGGGTCGCCCAGGTACTGGTTGTACTGGTTCATCATGTTGGCGTTGCCGCCGACCTTTTCCACCTGGCTCAGCATGCTCGTCTCGATGCTGTTGCGGGCCCGTTCCAATTCCTTCCCGGTGGGCCCGTTGGCGCGCAATTGCTCCAGCTCCGCCTGCATGGCTTGCTCGATTTCCTCGGGCTGGTGGCCGGGGCGCGCCGTCACGTCGACGGTAAACACGGAGGTGAGGGCGTTCGAGCTCTGGTTGGCGCCCACGTCCTGCGCAATCTGCTTGTCGTACACCAGGGACTTGTACAGGCGGCTGGACTTGCCGCCGGCCAGGATCTGCGCGGCCATCGACAGCTCCGCATCATCCTTGGCGTAGGCGGACGGCGTCAGCCAGGCCATGAAGACGCGCGGCAATTCGACCCGGTCCTGCACCACGACGCGGCGTTCCTGCGTAATGGGTGGCGTCACGACATTGGGTTTCGGCACGGCGGGGCCGCTCTTGAAGCTGCCAAAGTATTGCTTGACCAGTTCCTTGGTCTTCGCCTTGTCGATGTCGCCGGCGATCACCAGGCTGGCGTTGTTGGGACCATAGTATTGGGTGAAGAATTCCTTGATGTCGGCCAGTTTCGCGTTCTGGATGTCCGCATGCGAACCGATGACGCTGGCGTAATACGGGTGGGTCTTGGGAAACAGCTGGTGATACAGGGCTTCCTGCACGATGCCGTAGGGCGCGTTTTCCACGCTTTGGCGGCGTTCGTTGCGCACCACGTCTTGCTGGTTCGTCAGCGCCGTCTGGTCGAGCACGTCCAGCAGATAGCCCATACGGTCTGAATGCGCCCACAGGGCCAGTTCCAGCTGGTTCGATGGCACCGTGTCGAAATAATTGGTGCGGTCGAAATCCGTGCTGCCGTTCGAATCGGTGGCGCCCGCGCCTTCCAGCAACTGGTCGGCCATGCCGCGCGGCACGTGCTTGGTGGCGGCAAACATCATGTGCTCGAACAGATGCGCAAAGCCCGTCAGCCCCGGCGCTTCATTGGCCGGACCCACGTGGTACCAGACGTTGACGGCTGTGACGGGTAATTTATGGTCTTCCACGAGAATCACGTCGAGGCCATTCGGCAGCGTGTATTTTTCGTAGGCAATATTTGGCATGGCCGTGGCTGCCGTCGCGGCGGCGGCAACGGCGGCGTGGGCCAGGGTGAGCGGGGCGCCGTACAGCGACAGCATCAGGGAGGGAATGGCCAACAGTTTGATCGGTTTCATGCATGCTTCCAGGCTAGGGTGGGGAAGACGCTGCGGCTCGCTCGTGGCTGGCGCAGCGCGACGGTGCTACGGTCGGTGCTACAGTTTATACAGCAGGGCCGCGCCTCCCAGCACCAGCAGCGCGCAGGCGAGCGAGACGATGGCGGCCGCGCCCAGCAAGCGCCATTCGCGCGGCGTAAAGCTGGCCGACCCGGCCGGCGATGGCGCGGGTATGGGCGCTTCCGGCGCCGGCTGGGGCATGGCTGCCGTCGGCAAGGCCGGCAAGCCGCCCGCTGCGCGCGCCTGCGCCGCCAGCGCTTGCGTGGCGGCGTCCAGCAAGGCCAGCTGGCGCTCGACGGTTTCCGCCAGCACCGCTTCGTTCAGCGCCACCAGGGCGAATATCGGGTCGTCCACGTCGACCTTGATGCCCGTCTTGTCGAACACGTGGCTGCGCAGTTTGTGCTGGTCCATCTACCATTGCACCTTGTCGAGTTGTTCGAAGATGTCGCGGTAGACAACCTTGATGCGCTGTTTTTCCATGATGTTGAACTTGTCGTTCTGCAGCACTTCCTGCATTGTCAGGCGTGCCGTGTTCATTTTCTTGACGTCCGCGCCAAAGGTGTCGGGATTGCGCTGGCTCAAGGTAATGCTGCCCTTGACGCGCGCGCGGTTGTCGGCATACGACTGCGATTCGATAAACTGCTTGCCGGACGCCGATTGCAGCAGGCCGAAGTGTTCGTTTTGCCACAGCACCAGCGGCACCTTCGTCGATTGCGCCGTGGCGACAAAACCCGTGGCCGTGTCGTGCAGGGTGTCGCCGCCGCCGACGATGGTGTGGATGTACACTTTGCGGCCCGATTCTTCCAGCAGCGAGAAGCAATCGTTTTCCAGCAGATAGCCCATCAGCGGCGAAAAGGTATTCGCGCCATTGTCGATCACGCAGTTGCCGTCTGTGTCGAGGATGTCGATCATCAGCGCGTCGAAGCGTTTCGGGTCGATGTTGCGTGCATCCGTCATCACGGGCACATGCTTGACGTTCATCGCCTTGTAGCGCGAGAAAGTGGCATTTTCCTGATCGGTGTCATAGCAGCGCAAAGGCGTGTCGTCCTTGCCGCCTATCCATTGTGCCAGCAGGGTCGATACCAGGGTCTTGCCGATGCCGCCCTTGCCCTGCAGGATGAAATGTACCGTGTTTTGCATTGCGACTACTCCAAGTTGTTGCGTCAGTGACAATCAAAGATCCGTGACAGCGGCGCGGGCGCCAAGCCAGGCCACGACTGGCATTTTTACCACAATTCTTTGCAAATATGCCATGCGCGAGAGCGAATCTGGTTATGATGTTAATCAGGATACCATTGATACAGAGCAAGTTTTGTGTGAAAAATTCCACCCCAGAGTGTGAACGAGGACGCAGTGCCGATCTCCAGTCTCGATAAAGCCGACATAGACCGTCTGAATCAGCAAGCCCTGTCTTGCCTGGTCGGCAACCGCCGCCAGGCACGCCGGCTGGCGCAGATGGCCCTGGCGGCGGCGCAACGACAACAGTATGCGCGCGGTGGCGCGTATGCGGAACTCAATCATTGCTGGCTGGCGTATTACGCGGGTGAGGCCGAGCCATCGTGCGAGCGCCTGCGCGCGTATTTCCAGCACGGCGGCGACCTGGAAGGGGGCATGGAAGTAGCTGCCCTGCAAGGCGCGTATGCGAGCCGGCGCGGCGATTTTGCCGCTGCCGAACAGCACTTCCTGCAGGCGCGCAGCCAGGCCGCGCAGCTACCCGACTCGCTGCACAAGTTCATGCTGTACGCGCGCCTGGGCGTCGATGCCCTGAACCGTGGCGATACGCAGGATGGCCCGCGCAATTTTTTGCTGGCGCTCGATATCGCCGAACGTTTTGGCAGCCCCGCACACCGGGTCAACAGTCTGTCGAACCTGGCGTCATCGCAGCATGACCTGGGCAACGACGAAGACGCCATCCCCCTGTTGGTCGAGGCGCTCGAAATCATCGGCACGCAAAAGCTCAAATACCAGCAAACCATCGTCTCGGCCAACCTGGCCATGTGTCTGTTGGCCACCGGCAAGCCGGCCGAGGCGCTGGCGCTGGTGGAACCGTTTTACGAGTGGCCGGAAGAAGACCTGGCCATCCGCGCCTTTTTGTTCTGCATCGCCGCCCATGCCGCCATCTTGCTGCAGCGGCCCGAGAGCGCCATGCAATTGCTGTTGCGGGCCGAAGAATATGCGCGCCGCGGCCAGGACCTGGAAGAGCAGATGCATGCGTGGCTGGTGCGCGGCAAGCTGGACTTGCATGCGGGCCAGACGGCGCAGGCGCTGGCTTCGCTGACGCAGGCGCACAGCCTGCTGAGCTGGACGCGCAATCCGTTTCACCAGCAGCAGATTTTGCGCGGGCTGGCCGAGATCAATGCCCAGTTGGGCGACTGGCAAGCCGCGTACGGCTTCCTGCAGCAATACCAGGCCGTGTTCGAGGCCAGCAGCAAGTCGGGGCGCGCCTCGCGCAGCCTGATGCGCAACCTGGAAAAGGAAATGCATAGCCTGAAGGCCGAGCGCGACAAGGCGCTGGAGCTGCAGGCGGCGCGCGAAACGGAAAACGTCAAGCTCGAGCACCTGAACCGCGAGCTGGCGCACCAGATACTGCATGTCAATTCCTTGCAGGACAGCCTGAAGGAGCAGGCCATGCGCGACCATCTGACGGGCCTGTACAACCGCCGCCATTTTGAAACCTGTCTGAATGCCATCCTGCACGCGGCCGACGCGGATGCGCCCGTGGCCATCGCCATCATCGACCTGGATTTTTTCAAGCGCGTCAACGATACCTACGGGCATAACTTTGGCGATGAAGTGCTGATCCAGTTTGCGCGCCTGGTGGAGAGCCAGCTGCGCGGCAGCGACATGGTGTGCCGTTATGGTGGCGAGGAATTCTGCCTGCTGTTGCGCGAAGCCGATAGCAGCATCGCTGCGCACAAGATCGACGATATCGCCGCGCGCTACCGCCAGTTGCTGATCCGGCAGGCGCCGCACAGCTTGACGGGCTGCACCTTTTCAGCCGGTATCGCGGAGTATCCGCGCCATGGCGCCGGCCGCCACGAGTTGCTGATGCGCGCCGACAGCGCCCTGTATGCGGCCAAGCAGGCGGGCCGCGACCGCGCCTGCATCGCCGAGATCAGTTGATAAACCGCAAGAGCCCCTGCAGGGCATGAATGACGGCCTGTTCGCGCACGGCTTGCCGATCGCCGGCAAACACCAGCCGTTGCGTCTGCACGCGCCCGTGCATGGCCCAGCCGAAGCAGACGGTGCCGACGGGCTTGCCGGGCACGCCGCCCGTGGGGCCGGCGATACCCGTGGTCGAGACAGCCACCTGGGCATCGCTGTGGGCCAGGCTGCCTTGCGCCATGGCGGCGGCCACTTCCTCGCTGACGGCGCCGTGTGCGGCGATCAGCTCGGCGGGCACGTCCAGCATGCTGCTCTTGGCCCCGTTGGAATAGGTGACGAAGCCCCGTTCGAACCAGGCGCTCGAGCCCGAGACGTCGGTGACCGCCTGCGCCACGCCGCCGCCCGTGCACGATTCGGCCGTGGCCAGCAGCAGGCCCTTCGCCTGCAAGGCCAGGCCGACTGCGGTGGAGAGGGGGACGAGTGGGTTGCTCATGGATGACTCCTGCATGCGGTGGAAAGGGTGGCAAGACTGTAGCATGGTCGACGGTAAAAGAAACTTTCCCCGGTAACAGCGAAAATGCGTACACTCTTTTATACATTTGCTACCACTTCGGGCCGGCAGGCGGGCTGTTGCCGCGCCGCCCTGGTGCGCATCGCCAGAATAGGCACGCGGCATGGTGCCGCGTCGTCGTATGTATTATCTTTACTCGGTTGTCATGGCAATTCTGAACTGGACCTGGTGGCGTCATTCTGGCCCTTTGCGCAGCCCCGTGCGCGGCGCTGGCCGCCGCTCTCTCCGCTGGAGCTGGCTATTGCTGCTCTTGGGCGTGCTGTGCGCCAATGCGCAGGCGCAGGTGCCGGGGGAGCTGGAGCGCCAGGTCAAGGCCGCGTATCTGTACAAGTTTGCCGGCTATGTTGAGTGGCCCGACGGCAGCTTTGCCCGGCCCGACTCTCCGCTGGTGATCGGCGTGGCGGGGGCCGATGCGCTGGCCGAGCAGCTCGAACAGAGCGTGGCCGGGCATAGCGTCAACGGCCGCGCCGTGCAGGTGAAAAAAGTGCGCCGCGGCGAAGCGCTGGCCGGACTGCACGTGCTGTACCTGGGCGCGCTGGATAAAGCGGCGCTGCAGGAGATGCTGGCCGCCAGCCGTGGCCTGGCGTTGCTGACGGTATCCGATTCGGATGAGGTCTACGCGATGGGCAGCATGATCAATTTTGTGATGGCCGAAGACAAGGTGCGCTTCGACGTGGCCCTGAAGCCGGTGGCGCAGGCACATATCCGCATCAGCGCGCGCATGCTGCTGGCCGCCTATCGCGTGCAAACGGGGGGCGCCTAGATGATCAGACTGCGTTCCATCCGCCACAAGCTGATGTCGGTGGTCTTGCTGACCACCCTGGTGGCGCTCGTCATTTCGCTGGGCACCATCGTCGTCTATGACTTGCGCGCCTACCACCGCAACCTGGTGGCCGACATCAGTACCCAGGCCGAACTGCTGGGGCACATGAGTTCGGCCGCGCTGGCCTTCGACGACGAACGCCTGGCGCTGGAAAACCTCAACCTGATGCGCATCCGCCCGCGCGTCTCGGCCGGCGCCCTGTATAAGGCCGATGGCAGTCTGTTTGCCAGCTACCGCGCGAACCAGGGTGTGGGTGAGTTGCCGGCGAAGGCGGGCAAGGAAGGCGCAAGCATCCAGGGCAGCTCTGTGGAATTGTTCAAGCCCATCGTCGACAATGGCGAATTGCTGGGCACCGTGTACCTGCGCGCCGATTATGAGCTGGCCGGCCGCACGGCCGACTACCTGGCCATCGCGCTGAGCGTGACGGTGCTGGCGCTGCTGGTGGCCTTGCTGCTGCTGCGCCGCCTCGATTTCGTCATCACGCAGCCCATCCTCGATATCGCCGACGTGGCGCGCGAAGTGATCGAGACGGGCGACTATTCGCGCCGGGCGCGCAAGCTCAGCGTCGACGAAGTGGCGCAACTGGTCGATTCCTTCAACAAGATGCTGGCCGAGATCGAGCTGCGCACGCAGGCGCTGGAGCGCTCGAACGGCGAACTGGCGCGCGAAGGCGAGCAGCGTACCCAGGCGCAGCAGGAAGTCATGCGCCTGAACCAGGAACTGGAAGTGCGCGTGCACGAGCGCACGATGCAGCTGGAAATGACGAATGGCGAACTGGCCATGGCGATGGAAGAGGCGCGCAGCGCCAACTATGCCAAGTCGGCGTTCCTGTCGTCGATGAGCCATGAATTGCGCACGCCGCTGAATGCCATCCTGGGCTTCGCGCAAATCCTCAGTTCCGACCGCCTGCCGTCGACCCTGGAGCAAAAGAAGGAGTTCGCCGGCCATATCCTGAAATCGGGGCGCCATTTGCTGACCTTGATCAATGAAATCCTCGACCTGGCGAAGGTGGAATCGGGCACGGTCAGCCTGTCGCTGGAACCGGTGGGCCTGGACGCCATCTTGCAGGAATGCCGCGACATGATCGCGCCGCTGGCCAGCCAGCGCGGCATCGGCATGGCCTTCCCCGGTGCCTACCCCCTGAACGTGTTGGCCGACCGCACGCGCCTGAAGCAGATTTTATTGAACCTGCTGTCGAATGCGCTCAAGTACAACCGCGCGCAGGGGCAGGTAGCCATCGATTGCGCGCCGCAGGCGGGCGGGCGAGTGCGCATCAGCGTGCGCGACACGGGCGTGGGCCTCACCGCCGAACAGCTGGCGCTGCTGTTCCAACCCTTCAACCGGCTGGGGCAGGAGGGCGGCACGGAAGAAGGCAGCGGCATCGGTCTGGTGGTCACCAAGCGCCTGGTGGAGCTGATGGATGGCAGCATCGGCGTGACCAGCGCACCCGGCGAGGGCAGCACCTTCTGGATTGAGCTGCGTAGGGTCGATGCCTTGCCCGTACCCGTGGCCCCGGCCTTGCCGCGGCCGGATCTGGCCGCAGCGCTGCTCGACAACAGCGCCCCCGTGACCTTGCTGTACGTGGAAGACAATCCCGCCAACCTGACCCTGGTCGAGGAAATCGTGCGCTACTGCCCGCAATTGCAACTGCTGACGGCAACGGATGGCCGCCTGGGCGTGGAGATGGCGCGCACGCACCTGCCGCAGCTGATCTTGATGGACATCAACCTGCCAAATGTGAATGGCACGGACGCGCTGAAACTGCTGCGCGCCGATCCGCGCACGGCGCACATTCCCGTCATCGCCCTGACGGCCAATGCCATGCCGGGCGATGTGGAGCGCAGCATGGCGCTGGGCTTTTACCGCTATCTCACCAAGCCGATCAACCTCGATGAATTTACCGAGGCGATCAACAGTACCCTGGCTTATGTGGCGCAGCAGCGCCGGCAGAAAGGCAAGGGGGCTGCATGATCAGCCAGGCCGATATCTATGCGGCGAAAATTCTCATCGTCGACGACCAAGAAGTCAATTTGCGCCTGCTCGAGCATCTGCTGCAAAGCGGCGGTTACACGGCCATCACCAGCAGCCTCGATGCGCGCGCCGTGGCCGGCCTGCACCAGCGCCATCAGTTTGACCTGATCATCCTCGACCTGGTGATGCCCGGCATGAGCGGCTATGCCGTGATGGATACCTTGCGCCCGCTGGAGCTGGAAGGCTATCTGCCCGTGCTGGTGATCGCCGCCGACCCGGACGCCAAGCTGGCCGCGCTGGAAGCGGGCGCGTGCGACTTCATCAGCAAGCCGTTTGACGCGCTCGAAGTGCTCACGCGCATCCGCAACATGCTCGAAGTGCGCTTGCTGCACCGCGCCGCGCGCCATTACAACACGCTGCTCGAACGCACGGTGGGCCAGCGCACGGCCGAACTGCAGCGCTTTCGCGGCGCCATGGACGCCGCCACCGACGCCATCTTCCTCGTCGACGTGCAGGGCATGACCCTGGTGGACATCAACGACGGCGCTTGCCGGCTGCTCGGCTATGCGCGCGCTGAACTACTGGCGCTGGCGCCCGGCACCTTGCTGCCGTCGCCGCCCGCCCCGCCCCTGACCGCGCTGCCGGGTGGCCCGGCCCACCTGGCCACGGAAGTGACGGAATGCGAACTGGTGCGGCGCGACTTGAGCCTGGTGCCCGTGGAACTGGGCTGGCACTGGTATGCGCAGGCGCCCGTGGCGGGCGGGCAGGGTGCGGGCGGCCTGCTGCTGATCGCCGTTGCGCGCGACATCAGCGAACGGCGCCAGGCGCAGGAGCGCCTGAAGCACCTGGCCCATTACGATGGCTTGACGGGGCTGCCGAACCGCAGCCTGTTTTACCAGACCCTGGCCCAGGCCGTCGAACTGGCGCAGGAAAAAAGCTGGCGCATCGTGGTGCTGTTCATCGCGCTGGACCGTTTTAAAAGCATCAACGACACCCTGGGCGCGGCGCTGGGCGACGAACTGCTGCGCCAGTTCAGCAACCGCCTGGTCGAATGCGTGCGCCTGCGCGACACAGTGGGGCGCCTGGGCAACGACGAATTCGCACTGATCCTGACCATGAGCCGCAACCAGCAGGAAGCCGTGGCGATGGCCAACCAGGTGCGCGAAGCCTTGCGCGCGCCGTTCGACTTGCGCGGCCACGCGGCCACCCTGACGGCCAGCATCGGCATCGCCATGTATCCGGACGATGCCACCGACCCGGAAACCCTGATCAAGTATGCGAATACGGCCATGGGTGGCGCCAAGCAGGCGGGGCGAGACGGCTACCGCTTTTTCACGGCCGGCATGAATGTGCAGGTGCTGGCGCGCCTGGACCTGGAACTGGCCCTGCGCCATGCGCTCGAACACGAGCAATTCATCCTGTATTACCAGCCGAAAGTGGATTTGCGCACGGGCCGCATCAGCGGCGTGGAAGCGCTGCTGCGCTGGCGCCGTCCCGGCTACGGTCTGGTGGCGCCGGCCGAATTCGTGCCCGTGCTGGAAGACACGGGCCTGATCGTGCGCGTGGGCGCCTGGGTGATCCAGGCCGCCTGTCGCCAGATCGCCGAGTGGCGCGACAGCGAAGTGGGGCTCGTGCACGTGGCCGTGAACGTCTCGAGCCGCCAGTTTGCTGAAGGCGATCTGGAAGGCGAGGTGACGCGCGCGCTGGCGCAGCATGGCGTGGCGCCGGAACTGCTGGAACTGGAATTGACGGAAACGGCGCTGATGTCGAACGCCGAGCGCACCATCGTCGTGCTGGGCAAGTTGAAGAAGATCGGCGTGAAGGTGGCCATCGACGATTTCGGCACCGGTTATTCGAGCCTGGCTTACCTGCAGCGCTTCCCCATCGACAAGCTGAAAATCGATATCGCCTTCGTGCGCAACATCACCAGCAACCCGAACGACGCTGCCATCGCGCTGGCCATCGTCAGCATGGCACACAGCCTGAAACTGAGCGTGGTGGCCGAGGGCGTGGAATCGCGCCCGCAGCTCGAATACCTGCGGCGCAACCGCTGCGACGAGATCCAGGGCTTTTATTTCAGCCGCGCCCTGCCGGCACTGGAACTGGGGCAGATGATCGTTGCCGGCGCCGGCCTGCCGCCCGGCCACGACCCGGCTGCCCAGCCGGCGCAAACCCTGCTCATCGTCGACGATGACGTCAACGTGCTGTCGTCCTTGCACCGTCTGTTCCGTCCCGAGGGCTATCAAATTCTCACGGCCAGCACCCCGGCCGAAGGGTTTGAAATGCTGGCGCTGCACCGCGTGCACGTGATCGTCTGCGACCAGCGCATGCCCAGCATGAGCGGCACGGAATTCTTGAGCAAAGTCAAAGAGCTGTACCCGGAAACCATCCGCATCATCCTGTCCGGCTACACGGGCCTCGAAGCGGTACTCGACTCGATCAACCGGGGCGCCATCTACCGTTTTTATACGAAACCGTGGGATGACACCCAGCTGCGCGACAACATCCGCCTGGCCTTCCAGCACTACTGGATGGTGAACCAGCCGGGGCTGGCGCGGGTGGCGGTGCGCTAACTCAGTCGCTGAAGTGGTCGAAGGACGATAACTGCAAATCGAGCGGCAAGCCTGTTGCATCCACCAGACGCAAGCCGTTTTCCGCCTCGATGCGGCCTACGCGCGTGGCCGGAGTGCCGCAGCTGGTCGCCAGCGCGGCGATGGCGTCGCGTGACGATGGGGGCGCCGTGAAGCATAGTTCATAGTCGTCGCCGCCGGCGGCCGTGTAGCGGCGGCGCAGCGGCGTGTCCTGCCGCGCCAGCACGGGGCCGGCAGGCAGGGCGTCGACATCCAGGGTGGCACCCACCTGCGAGGCTTTTAATATGTGACCGAGGTCTCCCACCAAGCCGTCCGAGATGTCGATGGCCGCATGCGCGAGGCCCGTTTCGGCCAAGGTGCAGCCCAGCGCCACACGCGGCGTGGGCGTGTGCATGCGCACCGCTGCCGTCAGCAGGTCGGCTGGCGCCAGCTCTTGCTCCATGCGGTAGCCGGCCAGCGCCAGGCGCGCGTCACCCAGGGTGCCACTGACCCAGATGTCGTCGCCCGCCACGGCCGCGCTGCGGCGCAGGGCTTGGCCCGGCGCCAGTTCGCCAAATACGGTGATGCAGATATTCAAGGGGCCCCGGGTGGTGTCGCCGCCGATCAATTCGCAGCCGAATGTATCGGCCAGCGCAAACAGGCCTTCGGCAAAGTCAGCCAGCCAGGCGCGTTCGGCTTGCGGCAGCGACAGGGCCAGGGTAAATGCCACGGGACGCGCGCCCATCGCGGCAAGGTCGGACAGGTTCACGGCCAGGCTCTTGTGCCCCAGCATGCGGGCGTCGGCGCCGGCAAAGAAGTGCCGGTCTTCGACCAGCATGTCCGAGGAGATGGCGATCTGCTTGCCGGCGCCGGGCGTGAGCAGCGCGCAATCGTCGCCGATACCCAGGGTGGCGCGGCCGGGGCGCTGGCGCACGAAATATTGTTTGATCAGGTCGAATTCGGAAAGCGCGTCGTGTGGGGCCATGGCGTAGTCTGTGCGTTGAATGATGGTGTGACCCGGCTATTATAGGCTGGCCTACAATACAGGCCTTTGCCACTGCCGAGCCGCTTACTATGCCCATTATCGATATTCACGTCCTGTTGCAATCCTGGCTAGACCATGGCTGGCTGCGCGACCCGCAAGCCGTCGGTCTGACCACTTTCGAGGCGCAGGAGCTGGTGGCGCACGGCTTCGACGCCGTCAGCGACGGCGGCCAGCTGTGTCTGTACGAGGACGAGCGCCTGTTCCGCCGCGCCGGGCGGCCCGTGCGGGCATCGTTCAAGCTGTATCTGCAGCGCGGCCAGCTGGGTGCGAATGGCCTGGACCTCGGTTATCAGGTGCACCTGGCCGGCTTCCTGCGTGCGGCGCGGCAGCCTTTGCCGGCGTTTCGCGTGCTGCTGGAGCAGGGCGGCCGCAGCGGCGCCCTGCTGTTCGACAGCGGCCTGGTGCTGCAGTTTTCCGCCAACTTGCGCGGCAAGCCCCGCCATTACTACCTGACCTTGGTCGAGGGCCATGTGGCCGACGCCCAGATGCCAGACCGCGATAGCGATATCGACTTGCGCGCGGCCAGCGCGGGCCATGTCCAGGCCCTGTACGACAGCCGTGACCCGGCTGAACTGCAGCGCCTGGCCCGGCGCGGCAATGCGGCGCTGCGCGAGCTGGCGCACCTGCTTTCCTAAATTTTCTTCGCCTGTGCCATGCCCTGCAGCAGCTTGGCCAGCAACTGGTCGAGCTGGTGCTGTTCGTCCGCGTTCAAGGGCGAGAGCATGGCGCGCTCGTTCTCCACGTGCAGCAGCACCAGCTGTTCAATCAATGCCAGGCCCTGGGGCGTCAGGGCCACCAGCACGCCGCGCCGGTCCGTCGGATGCTTTTGGCGTTCGATCAGGTCGGCCGCTTCCAGCCGGTCGATGCGGTTGGTCATGCCGCCCGAGGACAGCATGGCCGCTTCGTACAGCGCCGTCGGCGTCAGGCTGTAGGGCGTGCCCGAGCGGCGCAATGTCGCCAGCACGTCGAATTCTCCCGGCTGCAAACCGTGCTCGGCAAACAGCGGGTTGAGCCAGTCGCGCGCCATCAGTTGCGCCACCGTGCCCAGCTGGCCCACCAGCTGCATGGCATGCGTATCCATCTGCGGCAGTTCGCGCTGCCATTGTGCGGCGGCAAATTGCGCGCGTGTGTGTTCTTGCGGGGTAGTTGTCATGGGGTTCCATTTATCTCGACCTCAAGATAGATTTATATCTTTATGCTAAGATACTTTTCATCGAGTCATATTTGATGACGCATTAAACCATGTGCCTCCCAGCGAGGCAAGGACTATCCCATGCCTTCCACACGCCCTGCACGCCCTGCCGCTTCCCCCTTTTCTGCATCATCTTCCGCCCTGCTGGTGGCCGCCATCATCCTGCTGGGCCTGAACCTGCGCCCCATCCTGGCCGCCATCGGTCCTTTGCTTGACAGCATCCAGGCCAGCACGGGCATCAGCAATGCCGATGCGGGCTTGCTGACCACCGTACCCGTGTTCGCCATGGGCGTGTGCGCGCTGGCGGGCGCGCAACTGCAGCGCCGCCTGGGCGTGGCGCGCGGCATCGGCATCGGCATCGCCATCATCGCTGCCGCCTGCGCGCTGCGCTGGCCCTTGCATGGCAGCGGCGGCCTGATCGCCACGGCAGCCCTGGGCGGCCTGGGCATTGCACTGGTGCAAGCCTTGCTGCCAGCCTTCATCAAGCGCCATTTCCCCGCGCGGGCTGGCCAGCTGATGGGGTTTTATACGACGGGCATCATGGGCGGGGCGGCTATTGCCGCCGCGTCCGCCTCGCCGCTGGCGCAGTCGCTGGGCTGGCAGGCGCTGCTGGCCTTGTGGGCGCTGCCTGCCGTGGCCGCCGCTCTGCTGTGGCGCCGCGCGGCCGCTTCGCGCATGGACGTGGCCAGCGGCGCGGGCGCCAGCTTGCCCGTGGGCAGTCGTCGCGCCTGGCTGCTGATGGTGTTTTTCGGCATCGGTACGGGCGCGTACACCCTGGTGCTGGCCTGGCTGCCGCCGTTTTACACGGAACTGGGCTGGAGCGCCGCCGACAGCGGCTTGCTGCTCGGTGGCCTGACCCTGGTGGAGGTGCTGGCGGGACTGGTGATTTCCAGCATTATCCACCGCTACCCCGACCGCCGCATCCTGCTGTTGCCCGTCTTGCTAGCCGTGCTGGCGGGACTGGCTTGCCTGATCGTGGCGCCCGCGCAACTGGCGCTGCCCGCCGTGATCCTGCTGGGCTGCGGCATCGGCGCGCTGTTCCCCCTGTCGCTGATCGTCAGCATGGACCACGTGCATGACCCGGCCAGCGCCGGCGCCTTGCTGGGCTTTGTGCAGGGCGGTGGCTACATCATCGCCAGCAGCATGCCCTTCATTGCCGGCCTGATCCGCCAACACTCATCCAGCCTGGCCCAGGCATGGATGGTGATGGCCGCTGGCGTGGTGGTCTTGCTGCTGATCGCCGTGCGCTTCGCGCCGGGCGGAATGCTGGTCCAGCCGTGCGCCGGCCGCGTATCCTGAGCTGCTATATTGCGCCAACTCGTCAAATCAGGAACCAGCCACGTATGGATATCGTCGACCACTATCTTGCAGGTGTACTCAAGGCATTGCCGCCGGAGCCGTTGGCGGAGCTGGCGCTGGCCAGCGGTGCCAGCGCGGCGCAACTGGCCAGCCTGCGCCTAACGTATCCGCTATGCCCTGACAGCTTGCTGCGCTTGCTGGGCAAGTACAACGGCACTTACTACCAGGAGTATGCCGGCGGCACGGTGCTGGTGTACATGCTGGGCTCGGACGTATTCGAGTATCCGTATTATCTGAGTTCCGTCGAGCAGATACTGGAGGACGGGCAAGTGAACCAGCGCAGCATCGCCGATATCTATGGCCATTACCTGGAAGACGACCCCGGCATCGTCGACGTGCGCATCGACGCCGGCATCAAGCAGGGCCAGCGCCTGTGTTTTTCGCATTGCATGAACAATGGCGGCTCCTCGCGGCTGTATATCGATTTCACGCCCACGGCGTCGGGCACGGTGGGACAGGTCGTGCGCTTCCTGCATGACCCAGACAACTATCAGGTCATCGCCGGCAGTTTCGATGCCTATCTGCAAATGCTGATCGATAACGACTATGCATTCCTGATCGATGAAAATTTTGAATAGCCCAGCCACGCCACCCTCCCTGCTGCCCGCCAACCGCCGCATCGTGCTGTCCGGCGAGGATGCGCTGCGCATCCTGCAAGAGATCGAATTCCTGCTGCAGTCGCTGCATCACATCGGCCGCCATTATTATCCGGACGGCGACGATGACGGCGCCGATGCCCTGCGCCGCGCGCAGTACTGCGCGGAGACGACACGCTTCATCGATGAGCAGCAAGCCACGACGCGCCTGGCGCTGATGCGCAGCATCCTGTCCGCGCCTTTCGACGCCACTTTGGGCGCGGACGAGATGGACGATATCGAGCGCGCCGTCGAGGCATTGCCGCTGTGGCGTGCTCCCGGTGTCTATCATAAAAACTAATTGAAATATAAAAATTGATAGTTTTTCCTGTTCAGAGCGTTTGTGCCGCCGGACGGCCTTACAATGCTAGGTTATGCGTTTTCGTGATATCAGACTGTGGCTAGCGGAAAATACCTAGCTAATTGAAAGAATCGGTCTGATAAAATCCGGAACACCCGATCGACCAAACAGGAAGGCAGCACAGCATGGATTCGTCATCTGATAAAAAAGAAGAATTGCGTCAACAATTGCGCTTGGCCGCACTCGAGTATCACGAGTGCCCGCGCCCCGGCAAAATCAGCGTGACGCCGACCAAACAACTGACCAACCAGCGCGACCTGGCGCTGGCTTACTCGCCAGGCGTGGCGGCACCGTGCGAAGAAATCGTCATCGATCCGGCGAATGCCTATAAATATACGGCGCGCGGCAACTTGGTGGCCGTCATCACCAACGGCACGGCCGTGCTGGGACTGGGCAATATCGGCCCGCTGGCCGCCAAGCCGGTGATGGAAGGCAAGGGCGTGCTGTTCAAGAAATTCGCCGGCATCGACGTCTTCGACATCGAAATCAATGAGATGGACCCGGATAAACTGGTCGATATCATCGCTTCGCTGGAACCTACCTTCGGCGGCGTGAACCTGGAAGACATCAAGGCGCCTGAGTGCTTCTATATCGAGCGCCAGTTGCGCAGCCGCATGAAGATTCCTGTCTTCCATGACGACCAGCACGGTACCGCCATCATCGTCGGCGCGGCCATCCTGAACGGCTTGAAAGCCGTCGGCAAGAAAATCGAGGATTGCAAGCTGGTCGTGTCGGGCGCTGGCGCTGCGGCGCTGGCCTGCCTGGACCTGATCGTCGACCTGGGCTTCCCCCTGAAAAACATCTACGTCACTGACCTGGCCGGCGTGGTCTACAAGGGCCGCACGGAATTGATGGACCCGGACAAGGAACGCTTCGCGCAAGACACGCCGCTGCGCACCCTGGCCGAGATCATCCCGGACGCCGACATTTTCCTCGGCGTGTCCGCCGGCGGCGTGTTGAAACAAGACATGGTGCGCAAGATGGCGCCGAACCCCTTGATCCTGGCGCTGGCCAATCCGAATCCGGAAATCTTGCCGGAAGAAGTCAAGGCCGTGCGCAGCGACGCCATCATCGCCACGGGCCGCTCGGACTATCCGAACCAGGTCAACAACGTGCTGTGCTTCCCGTACATCTTCCGCGGCGCCCTCGATTGCGGCGCCACGACGATCACGCGCGAAATGGAAATCGCCGTGGTGCACGCGATCGCCGACCTGGCGCATGCCGAGCAGTCGGACATCGTGGCCACCACCTACGGTATCAGCAACCTGTCGTTCGGTCCCGAATACCTGATCCCGATGCCGTTCGATCCCCGTCTGCTGATCAAGATCGCGCCAGCCGTCGCCAAGGCGGCCGAGGAATCGGGCGTTGCTACGCGCCCGATCAAGGATTTGCAAGCGTATGCCGACAGCCTGCAGCAATTCGTCTACCGCAGCGGCACCTTCATGAAGCCGCTGTTCTTGAAGGCGAAATCGACGCCGGCCGAACTCAAACGCATCGTCTACGCCGAAGGCGAAGAAGAGCGCGTGCTGCGCGCCGTGCAAGTGGTGGTCGACGAGAAGCTGGCACGCCCCATCCTGGTGGGCCGTCCGCCCGTGCTGGAAGCGCGCATCGAGAAGTTCGGTCTGCGTTTGAAGCAAGGCGCCGATTTCGACGTCATCAACCCGGACTTCGACGAGCGCTATCGCGATTACTGGAATACGTATTACGCCATGACCAGCCGCAAGGGCGTCACCGAGGAGTACGCGAAGCTGGAAATGCGCCGTCGTCACACCTTGATCGGTTCGATGATGATCCACAAGGGCGACGCGGACGGCATGATCTGCGGCACCTTCGGCACCACCCAGCTGCACCTGAAGTACATCGACCAGGTGCTGGGCAAGCGCGCCGGCAGCAATGTCTACGCGGCCATGAACGTGCTCATCATGCCTGAACGCCAGTTGGTGATGGTCGACACGCACGTCAACGAAAACCCGGACGCCGAGCAGGTGGCCGAGATCACCATCATGGCCGCCGAGGAAATGACGCGCTTCGGCCTGTCGCCGCGCGCGGCCCTGCTGTCGCACTCGAACTTCGGTTCCAGCGACAGCGCCTCGGCGCAAAAGATGCGCGCCGCCCTGGCCATCATCAAGGAACGCGCGCCGGACCTGGAAATCGACGGCGAAATGCACGGCGATACGGCTCTCGACAGCAAACTGCGTCAAAAAATCATGCCCCATTCGGCACTGAAGAACGACGCCAACCTGCTCGTCATGCCGAATATCGAATCGGCCAACATCGCCTACAACCTGGTGAAAGTAGCGGCCGGCAATGGTGTCGCGGTTGGCCCTATCCTGCTCGGCTGCGCCAAGCCCGTGCACATCCTGACCCCATCGGCTACCGTGCGCCGCATCGTCAACATGACGGCCCTGTGCGTCGTGGATGCCGTGGCGCAACGCAAAGCGTAAGCGCTAGCTGCTCAGCAAAAGCCGCGTCATCCGCCAGGGTGGCGCGGCTTTTTTCATATCAGTGCGCCATCAGCACCGGTACCGTCATCTGGCGCAGCACGGTTTCCGTCACGCCGCCCAGCAGGATTTCGCGGAAGCGCGCGTGGCCGTAGCCGCCCATCACCAGCAGGCCGGCATGCACTTCGGCTTGATATGGGTCACAAAAACACGGGCGATGGCCGTCTGCAAGGCCATCGCCAGTAAATAGCGATCTATTTGATGTGCATCAAAATGCTTGGCCCACCGCCAGCCATAATGGCATTGAACTCCTTGCCACTTCCAGTGGTCTACATCGGCGTCGGCGGCATCGTGTCGGCACTTCTTTGTGTGACGCAACAACGCTGGTCGTGGCGGGAGTTCACTTAATTGTAGGGCTGCAAGTCCAGCCACACGGCATACGACAGGCGCTTGTCATTCCACAGGCCGCCGCCGCGGATGACGGCGTCGCACGAGGTCAGCTGGCCCACCAGGTTCTGGCGGCCCAGGTTGCGGCGTAGGCGCAGGGCGTCGTTGTGCGACAGGTAGCCGACCAGCTGGGCATCGATGAAGACGGCGATGGCCTTGTCCTGGAACGGATTGGCATCGTCGCAGACGAGCAGGGCCAGGCATTTTTCTTCCGCGTTGCCGGGACCGTGCTCGCCGGCCAGTTTGGCGATGGCGTTCTGGTACATCGATTCGTTTTCCACTTCCGACGCAAAGCGGCCCGTATCGTTCCAGTGGTACGCGGGCGTGCCCGCAGGTATCGCCGGCACGTACTGGCGCACCGAGACGAGCGGCTTGTGCAGCGGTTTGACGGGCGTGCGGCCACTGAAGACGTAGTACAGCAGGGCGATGACGATCACGATGGCAAGCAGGTAAAGCATGGTATCTCTCTGATTTCTAAGGGGGAGCCGGTGGCGCGGGCACGCCGCGCGGCATTGCCGCTACTATAGCAAGTTCGCCGCCTGGTCCCGGGTAAATCTGGCCATGATCCGGCGTCGGCGCCGCAGCGTCAGCGGGTCGCTCAGCACGATGGGCGAGGCGCCCGTCAAGCCAGAATAATACTGGCCGTGCCGGCGCAGGACGATGACATAGTCGCGCAGTGCGTGGCCTTGCACCAGCATGCGCGCGTCGCAATCGACCTCGATGGCAAAGCGCAGCCGGTGCAACTGCCACCACAGGGGCAGGTTCCACGGCATGAGAATAATCAAGGCATGCGCCAGGGCCAGCCATTGCGGATCGCGCGCGGCCAGCCGGCATTGTTCGTGCGCCAGCAGCAGCGCCTGTTGCTGGGGTGGAATCAGTCGCAGCCAGACGGGCATCACGATGCGCGGCCGCAGCAGCCCCGCCACGCAGGGGCCGATGCCGCCGCTGAGGAATACGGGCGTACCCAGCAAGGTGGTTTTTTGCCAGCGGCGCTGGTGCGACAGCAGCCAGACGCTGCGCAGCGCCAACAGCAGCAGCATGCCCACCGACAAGACAAACCCGCCCAGTTTCAGCTGCGCCTGTTCCGCCGGCATGACCGCCAGCACGCCGGGCAGCCATGCCAGCGCTAGCAGCACGGAGGCGGCGATGGCCGCCAGCCACAGCCAGCGCGTCGTGCGTCCGCGCCGCTGCAGCAAGCGCTCGGTTCGCCAGGCGGCAGCGCTCAACAGCAGCGCCAGCGCCAGGGTGCATAGCAGCCAGGCCGGCATCGGGCGCCTAGCGTTTCAGCGCCATGCCGACCGAGGCGGGCGCCGTGTGCTGAAAACCGAACTGCGCGTACAGGTCTTGCGCCTGGCCATCGGCGATCAGGCTGATATACGCGCTTTCCGGCACCTCCGTCTCGATGAATTGCATGATCTCGCGCATGATCAGCTTGCCCAAGCCCTTGCCCTGGTGGGCCGGCAGCACGGCGATATCGACCACCTGGAAGAAGCAGCCGCCATCGCCGATGACCCTGCCCATGCCCACCACGGTGTCGCCGTGCAGCACTTGCACGGCAAACAGGGAGTGTGGCAAGCCCTTGGCCGCCGCTTCCGTGGTTTTCGCGCTCAGGCCGGCGGCAACGCGCAGTTGCTGGTAGGTGGCGATGGTGGGAATGGCCAGGCGGGTGGTGTAGGGCGATGTTGCGGTCAAGGCGCTCTCCTGTAGAAATAGTTTGGAGCGGCAATTATAGGCGGCGATGCTGTTACGGGGCGGTACGCTTTATTTGTCGCGGGTATTCTGTCCGGGCGTCTTTTGCGCTATGGTGGCGTCATTCCTATATCTGTTGAAAGCACGCCATGTCCGCAGGATTTACCGCCACCGAGTTTTCCGTTATCAATGAAGACGACGCCCTGATCACCACCCTGGCTGCGCCAGCCGGCAAAGGCGAGCCCGTCTACCTGATGCTGCAGCGCGCCGAGGAATACGACGAGCAGGATGTGGCCATGGGCATGGACGAACCCTACATCGAATACGGCGGCCAGGAATTTGCCTGGTATGGCCACATGCACGCCGTGATCCTGCATCCGAACCGCTTGTCCGTGCAGATGGATGCCGAGGCCGCCATGCAGATGGATGACGACGGCCAGATTGACGTGCGTTTTAACTTGACGCCGGAGCGCTACGCCCAGCTGCAGCAGGCGCTGCGCACCACGTTTGAAGGCTGCGATTACTATCGTGAGGAACGTTGATTTGCGCGCACGGCAATAGCCAGGGTGTGGGTTATGCTCGATAGCTGGTCTTGACTGCAGGAGAAGACGATGACGGTGTTGATACTCGGATTGCTGCTGTTCCTGGGCTTGCACTCGGTGCGCATCGTCGCCGACGGCTGGCGTAGCGCCCAGCTGGCGCGCCTCGGTGAAAAACGCTGGAAGGGGCTGTATTCGCTCGTGGCGTTTGCCGGATTGGGCCTGATCATCTGGGGCTACGGCCTGGCACGCCAGCAAGCGCTGGTCGTGTGGACGCCGCCCATGGGCTTGCGCCACGCCAGCGGCCTGCTGATGCTGTTCTCGTTGATTTTATTGGCGGCGGCCAATGTGCCGCGCAACCGCATCAAGACTCTGGTGCACCACCCCATGCTGCTGGGTACGCAACTATGGGCCGTGGCGCATCTGCTGGCCAACGGCAACGTGGCCGACGTGCTGCTGTTCGGCGGCTTCCTCGTCTGGTCGCTGGTCGACCTGTATGCCGCCGTGCAGCGCGACCGCGCGGCTGGCGTCGCGTACCAAGGCGGCACCGTGCAAGGCACCTTGATCGCCATCGTCGCTGGCTGTGCGCTGTGGCTGCTGCTGGCATTCTGGCTGCATGGCGTGTTGTTTGGCGTGCGGCCGTTTGGATAGCCGGACGGGCGCAAGCGCAACGCCGTGCGCTTCAGTATTATTCTGCGGAGTGGGTAGGGGAAGGCGGGGCCGGAGGGCAGGCAGGGGGGGCTAGGCTGTTGCTGCTGTCTTGCCTTCCTGCATGCATTAAACGATGCACTGGCGCTTCTTTAGGATTAAGAAACCTTCTTCCTGAACAGGTACCGTGGGAACAGTTTTGACTTCCCCCCGGCGTGACCGACACTTCAGTACAGTTTGAAGATCTAAAATGCACCTATCGCTCGGTTGTCCATGCAATGGCTTCTACCTGAGTACTAAATGTTTCGGATTCACGGGTGCCGAGCACGGCGATTTATGCGCGCCAGCCGCCTGAACGTTTTCGGAATGATGCCATGATTTTTCCAATTTGGCGTAATCAAGGCGTAAATCTGGCGTAACGCCTATTACTTTTTATCAGGTTTAATCGCTAGTGTTCGGATTGAATAGACAAGAAAAAAGCCACTAAACCCTTGATTTTATTGGATTTAGTGGCTTTATCTGTACTTTTTCGATGTGTTCTGTGGTGCCGGGAGCCGGAATCGAACCGGCACGCTGTTTCCAGCGCGGGATTTTGAGTCCCGTGCGTCTACCTATTCCGCCATCCCGGCAACGCGAGACGCATTATCACTGATTTGTCACAATCTGGCAAGTTTTATGCTTGGCGTGTGTTTTGCACAAGTGTTGAGAATCTTTGAATACGTCGATTCCAGCGCAAGAAGCGGAGTGCAGCGCGTGGACAGCCGTCCTATGGTGTTCCTTCACTATCTGGAGGGATATCCCATGCAACAATTAGAAAACAAGGTCGCCATCATCACGGGCGCCAGTTCGGGCATCGGCTATGCGGCGGCGCAGCTGTTCGCCCGCCATGGCGCGCGGCTGGTGCTGGTGGCGCGGCGGCGGAAGGAGCTCGACGCGCTGGTGGCGCAGCTGGCGGACGGCGGCGCGCAAGCCGTGGCCTGTATCGGCGATGTGGGCGATGCGGCGTGCGCGCAAGGGGCCGTGGCGCTGGCGCTGCAACGCTTTGGCGGCCTCGATATCGCCTTTAATAATGCGGGCACCCTGGGTCCCATGGGGCCCACGCCGGAGGTTGCCCTGGAAGACTGGCGAGCGGCGATCAATACCAATCTCACCAGTGCCTTCCTGGCGGCCAAGTACCAGCTGCCCGCCATGGCGGCGCGTGGCGGCGGCTCGCTGATCTTCACATCGACCTTTGTCGGCCATACGCTGGGCATGCCCGGCATGGCGGCATATGCGGCCAGCAAGGCGGGCTTGATCGGCTTGACGAAGGCGCTGGCGGTGGAGTGCGGCGCGGCGGGCATCCGCGTGAATGCCTTGCTGCCGGGCGGCACCGATACGCCGTTGGGGCGCACGGTGGCCGCCACGCCCGAGGCGCTGGCCTTCGTGGCGGGCTTGCATGCATTGAAGCGCCTGGCCACGCCGGACGAGATCGCCCTTTCTGCGCTGTACCTGGCATCCGATGCCTCCAGCTTTACCACCGGTACGGCGCTGCTGGCCGATGGCGGCGTGTCTATCACGCGGACGTAACAACAGCGGCAGAAATGCCGACGGCCCGGGGATGAGCCGGGCCGTCGGTGTCTTGCAGCTTGCGCTACATCAAGCTCAGTTATGCACCGAGTTCAGCTGGCGCGCGATGATGTCGTGGTTCAGCCAGATGACGGGGGCTTGCGGCTCCGACATGGCGTGGAACATCAGCGGACCCGTGCCTTCCAGGACCAGCGAGCTCAGGTGGTCGGTGATCAGTTCCTTGCGGTCCTTGTGCAGCTTGGTGATGTCGTCCGAGGTGCCGATCATGACCTCGGCCAGCTCTGGCGTGTTGTCCATCGGCCAGGCGGCGAAGTTGCGGAACTGCACGCTGGTGGCGTCGCCGTTGTAGGCGGCGATACGGTCCAACAAGTCTTGCAGCGAGACGCCGTCTGCCAGCAAGCCCTGGCAGATTTTCCATTGCTCTTCGGCCCAGGCGCCGCCACCTTCTTTTTTCAGCGCGTCGAGCAGGGGGAACAAGGACAGTTCCACGCCGGCGAAAATGTCCGACGAGTTGGTGCGGATTTCCGGGCAGTTGAACACGGTCGCCTTGATGCCTTTTTCCCACGCGGCCTTGGCCACGTTTTCCAGGCGCTTCTTGGCCAGGCCTTGCGTGTAGTTGCTATACGTTTGCCACTGGTATTTACCGTCGATCAAGATCTCGGTGCCGTGGTAGCCGTAGGCGCTGTAGCGCACCTGGCCGCCCGTTTGCTCGATGCGGGCGCGGATGGCGGCGCTGCCGTCGATCAGGTGCTGCAGGGTGTTGGCAGTGACTTCGTCGAAGTTCATCAGGATCAGCTTGCCCAGATCGCTGTCGAGCAGGGCGCGCGAAGACATGAAGCGCTCGCCGCGGCCCTTGTAGATGCGGTTGGCAATCGCCAGGAAGACTTTGACTTTTGGAATGCCGCCGGCCATGGTGTGGGCGAAATACACATTGCTGCCGTCAGGAATCAGGCTGTCGAGCTCGGCCATGGCTTTTGCCACGGAGGCGCTGAAGCGGGCGATGCCGGCTTCGCGGCAGCGTTCGATCTGCGCCCAGTCCAGCTTGTCTTCTTGCCAGCTTTTCAGGGTCATGTCGGCCAGCAGGGCCGTCGGGGTCGGCTCGCCGGCTGGCGCGTCGAGGTCGAAACCGGCCATCAGCGGCACATTGATGATGCGGCCGCCCAGGTTGGCTTCGGCTTCGGCCAGCTCTTCCGCGTTCAAGGGCCGCAGCGCCATGTTTTCATCGCGGCGGCCGACCGTCATGCCGACGATATGCATGCCCGCCTTGCGCGCTTCGTCCAGCAAGCCATTCACATAGCCGCGGCCGAACAGCTCGCCGAACAGCACAAAGGTGTCGCCCTTGCGGAAGATATTTTTTTGCGGGATGTCTCTTAAGGACGTAATCTCGGTCATGGTGTCAATTCATTCAAAAATTAGCAGGGCAGACGGCTAGTGCTACTGCCTGCTGGTTCAACATAGTGTTAAATTATGCGCCATTTCAGGTGGCAAAATCGTTTTGCGAACGATTCTCGTCTGGAACGGCATCTTCTTCTGGTGGTACAGCTCTTATTCTTTCGCCATGGCGTATTTTACGCTGCCGCCGCGCACAGCGCCTGCGACAAGCTTGTGCCGGCGCCGATATTACCTCAGCTTGGCCGTGCCGGTCAGCAAAATTGATGTGGAGCCTGTCTCAACAGATGAATACATCTCCTGCTGGCGCACCTCAAAAGCGGGGACTGCGTTGATCGTCGTTGCGTGGCTTGCCACGCTGCCTCCTCACGCCTTGTCCGCGCTTCCGATGAGCTGCCAGCAGAAGACGCTCCCTATTGAAACAGGCTCTCAAAACAAATCCTGCTGGCCGGACACGAGGCGTGAAAAATCATCGCCCAGGAAGGGCAATATCGCGTCGGCCACCGGTTGCAGCTGGCGCGTCAGGTAGTGGTGGTAGTCGATGGGCGAACGCTGCGTTTCCAGCGGTTCCGGCCCCGCCACTGTGATTACATAGCTGATCCAGCCGCCGTTCTGGTATTGCAGCGGCCGGCCCTGCGCCAGATTGTAGGCATCGGCTGTGCGCGCCGCGCGCACATGGGGCGGCACGTTGCGCTGGTAGTCGCCGAGGGGGCGGCGCAATCGCTTGCGGTAGACCAATAAGGCGTCGCATTCGCCGCGCACGGTGCGCGCCACGTAGTCGCGCACATAGTCCTGGTAGGCGGCGCGCTGGAAAATGCGCCGGTATAACTCTTGCTGGAATTGCTGCGCCAGCGGCGTCCAGTCACTGCGCACCGTTTCCAGGCCCTTGTAGACCATCTCTTCGCTGCCGTCGGGCTTGCCCACCAGGCCCGCGTAGCGCTTCTTGCTGCCTTCTTCCGAGCCGCGGATGGTGGGCATCAGGAAGCGCCGGTAGTGCGTCTCGAATTCCAGCTCCAGTGCATTCTCCAGTCCGAATTCCTCGCGCAAGTAGGTATTCCACCAAGCATTCACATGCGCCACCAGGGCGCGGCCGATCTTGCCCGCCGCTTCGTCGTTATGCGCCGTTTTCAGCCACACGAAGGTGGAATCCGTGTCGCCATAAATCACTTGATAACCTTGCTCGGTAATCAGCTCGCGCGTGCGGTGCATGATGTCGTGGCCGCGCAAGGTGATCGACGAGGCCAGGCGCGGGTCGAAGAAGCGGCAGCCGCTCGAGCCCAGCACGCCATAGAACGCGTTCATGATGATTTTTAACGCTTGCGACAGCGGCGCGTTGCGTTCGCGCTTGGCCGCCTCGCGTCCCTGCCACACCTGTTCCACGATGGCCGGCAGGCAATGTTTCATGCGGGAAAACTGCGCGCCCCGGTAGCCGGGCACGGTATCGGCTTCGTCGCCGCTGGTGCCTGCCACCAGGCCCACCGGATCGATCAAAAAGGTGCGGATGATGGACGGGTACAGGCTTTTATAGTCGAGCACCAGCACGGAGTCGTACAGGCCCGACTGGGAATCCATGACGAAGCCGCCCGGGCTGTTTTCGCCGGAGATATCGCCCAGGTTGGGCGCCACGTAGCCCTGCCGGTGCATCAGCGGCAAATACAGGTGTTCGAAGGCGGCCACGGAACCACCGCTGCGGTCGGCCGCCAAGCCCGTCACGCTGGCCCGTTCCAGCAAAAAGGTCAGCAACTCGGTCTTGGCGAAGATGCGCGTGACCAGTTCGCAATCCTTGAGGTTGTAACGCGCCAGCGCCGGTTTGTCCTCGCGGAAACGCCGGTCGATCTCGGCCATGCGCTGGTAGGGATTGTCGATGGACTTGCCTTCACCGACGAGCGTTTGCGCCACGTTTTCCAGGCTGAATGAAGAAAAATTCCACGTCGCCGACTTCAATGCCTCGATGCCGTCGATGATCAAACGGCCCGCGGCGGCGGCAAAATAGTGTTCCTGCTTGCCGCCATGTTCGCGCCATTCCATGACGGCGCCATTGCGTCCCAGCCGTAAGGGAATGTGATAGCGCTCGGCATGTTCCTTGAGCACGCGCAAGTCGAACTGCACCAAGTTCCAGCCGATGATGGCGTCCGGATCGTATAGGTCCATCCACGTGTTCAGGCGTTCGAGGATCTGTGCGCGGCTGTCGCAGTATTCGAGGTCGAAGTCCAGTGTTTCAGCGCCGCCGTTGGGCGGCCCCAGCATGTACACCTGGCGCTGGCCGCAGCCTTCCAGCGCCAGCGAATACAGCTCGCCGTACGCCGTCGTCTCGATATCGAGCGATACCAGTTTCAAGCTGGGGCGATAGCCGGGCGCCGGCCTCAGCTGCACTTCTTGCAGGGTTTCTCCGCAGAACGACACCGGCGCCGTAATAAAACGCTCCATCAGATAGCGCTCGGGCGGGCGGATGTCGGCTTCGTACACGTCGACGCCGTGCGCGCGCAACTGTTTTTCCAGCTTCAGCAAATGCCGGTATTGCTTGCAGTACAGCCCCAGCACGGGGCGATGGTGGAAATCGCACAGCGACAGGGGCCGCAGCTCGGCGTGGCGCTCGCCGCGCAGCAGCAGCTCCGCCTGCTCGCGCTGCTCCATGGGAAGGAAGGCAACGGCCGTCTGCACGGGCAGGCGCACGTGGCGGGGCCCGGCGTCCGTTGCCAGCCAAAAATCGACTTCCGTGCCGGCGCTGGTGTCGCGCCAGTGGCGGGTCAGGATGAAGCCCTGTTCGAGGGTGTGCCGCGCGTTGCCTGTCATGGTGCCGTGAGTGTCTGGTGTGCTGGCCTGCACATTACAGCAAGCTGACGCAGGGCGGGGGCGCTTGCGGCTATAATTTTCAGCATCAAAGACGATAACAAGAGCGCGTCGCGCCACACACCCTGGAGACAGCATGCAAGCAATCAGTTATGTACACGGTGCCCACGAGACGCCGTTGATCGGCGAAACGATAGGCGCCTACCTGGACGGTGTCGCCGCCCGCTACGGCCAGCACGATGCCCTGATCGTGGCGCACCAGAACGTGCGCTGGACCTATTTGGAATTCCAGCGCCGCGTACACCGCCTGGCAGCCGGCTTGCTGAAGCTGGGCTTGCAGCCGGGTGACCGGGTCGGCATCTGGTCGCAAAATTGCGCCGAATGGGTACTGACCCAGTTCGCCACGGCGAAGGCCGGATTGATTATGGTCAACATCAACCCAGCCTACCGGCGCTCGGAACTCGAATACGTGCTCGACAAGGTGCAATGCAGCGCGCTGATCCTGTCGCCCAGCTTCAAGTCCAGCGACTACCTGGCCATCGTGCAGGACGTGGTGCCGGAAATCGCCCGTTCGCGCGCCGGCGCCCTGCAGTCGCCGCGCCTGCCGCAATTGCGCCACGTCATCCGCCTGGGTGCGGCCGCTACGCCCGGCATGCACAACTTCGACGCCTTGATGGAGGGTATCTCCGACGTCGACCTGGCGCACTTGGCCGAAGTGAGTGCTACCGTGCAGTTTGACGACGCCGTCAACATTCAGTTCACGTCCGGCACCACGGGCGCGCCGAAGGGCGCCACCCTGACGCACCACAATATCCTGAACAACGGCTTTTTCATCGGTGTAGCGATGCGCCTGACGCAACACGACCGCTTGTGCATTCCCGTGCCCCTGTACCACTGCTTCGGCATGGTGTTGGGCAACCTGGCCTGTGTCACGCATGGCGCGGCCATGGTGTTTCCCGGCGAAGGCTTCGACCCGAAAGCCGTGCTGGAAACCGTGCAGGCCGAGCGCTGCACGGGCTTGCATGGCGTGCCCACCATGTTCATCGCTATCCTCGATCATCCTGATTTCAAGCAATACGATTTATCCAACTTGCGCACCGGCATCATGGCCGGCTCGCCGTGTCCGACGGAAGTCATGACGCGCGTCATCGAATTGATGCACATGGCAGAAATCACGATTGCGTATGGCATGACGGAAACGTCGCCTGTCAGCTTCCAGACCGCGATCGACGACCCGCGCGAAATGCGCGTCTCATCCATCGGTCGCGTCCATCCGCACCTAGAAGTGAAAATCATCGATGCGGAAGGGCGCATTGTGCCGCGTGGCGAAAAGGGCGAATTGCTCACGCGCGGCTATTCCGTGATGCAGGGCTACTGGGGCGACCCTGAAAAAACAAATGAGTCCATCGACGCGGCGCGCTGGATGCACACGGGCGACCTGGCCGTGATCGATGCCCATGGCTTTTGCAGCATCGTCGGCCGCTCGAAAGACATGGTCATCCGTGGCGGCGAAAACATCTACCCGCGCGAAGTCGAGGAATTCCTGTACCGCCACCCGAGCGTGCTCGACGTGCAATGCGTGGGCGTGCCGGATGCCAAGTATGGCGAAGAGTTGTGCGCCTGCATCATCTTGCGTCCGGGCACGCAGGCCACCAGCGAGGATATCCGTGCCTTTTGCGACGGGCAGATCGCCTATTACAAGATTCCCCGCTATGTGCGCTTCGTCGAGGCGTTCCCCATGACGGTGACGGGCAAGATCCAGAAATACCTGCTGCGCCAGCAGGTGGCCACGGATCTGGGCCTGAGCGTGGAATAAGTTTTTCTCCAGCACATAAAAAAACACCGGGACGCTTGCGCGGCCCGGTGTTTTTTTATTGGTTCGGCGTGAAGCTCAGGCCATTTGTGCTTGCGGTGCGCGTGCCGGGGTGCGGCGGCGCATGAACGCCAGCAAGCCCAGACCGGCCAGCAGCATGGCGTAGGTGCCTGGCTCCGGCACGGCCGAGACGTTGACCGTATTGAAGCCGGCGCCGTTCATCGAGACGTGGCCGTAATTGATCGAGCTGACCGAATTGGCGACCAGCGTGCCGTTCATACTGCCCGAACCGGAAAACGCGCTGTTTGGCGCCAGGATGCTGCCGTTGATGCCGACGTTGTTCAGGCTGGTGGTGGTGGCGTTGGCGAAGTTCAGCAGCGTGCGGTTGGCGAAACTGCCGAAATTGTCGAAGCCGCCGCTCATGGTGATGTTGGTAGCCGTGCCGTTGATGATGATGCTGGCCGTGCTTTTCAGCGACGATACGTCCAGGGTCAGGTTATGCAGGTCGTTCGCAGCGATGGTAAAGACATTTACGTCGGCGTTGACGTCGCCCACCAGCTTGAAGCCGCCGTATTGCGAGATCACGGTGCCGTTCGATTGCAGCTTGGCCACGTCGCCCGACAGGGTCGTCAATTGCTGCTTGGCGCCCGCGAAGTCCAGGGTGGACGCGTTGCCTTTGCTGATGTTGTTAGTTGGGAACCATTGTGGTGCCGTCAGGGTGGCGTTGGGGTTGCTGACGCCATACACGGCCGAACCGCTGAGCGTGCCCCAGCCCGTGTTCAGGTTGCCGCCAGCAACGACCGAATTGACGGCGCTGCCTGGTTTTTTGTTCGTGCCAACGTTGTAGTTGTTCAGGTAGATATTGCCGCCAGCAGCAATGCTGCCACCGACGCTGGTGAAGCCGCTGGCGCCGCTGCTGCCGATGTTGCCGAAGATAAAGGCCGAGTAGCCATTGGCGACGCCGAGGTCAATCACGGTGGCCTGGGCAGTAGCGCTGAAGGAGAAGGCGAACAGGGCGGCGCTGATGAGCGGCAAGGTGCGGGTGCTAAATAATTTCATGGACAATCTCATAGTGAATTGGGGGACGAATAGGGCGGGAATGCAAGACACCGCCATCGCGCAGCCAGCTATTATAATCTAAAAAACAATTTTAGTTCAATTTAGGTAATTAACTATATTTTTAGGCAACACTTTTCCTGTCGTCCGTGACTGTTTGGCGGACATAAAAAAACCGGGGCTGGCCCGGTTTTTGCGGCTTACCTGACGCGCTGGTACAGGCGAAAACGTTCCACGTCATCCGTGGGGCGGCGCCCCTCCCACAGCTTGATCCAGTCCGCGCCGTGGTGCTCGGGCAGTTGTTCCTTGCTGTCGGGAACCTTGATGCTGTCTTGCAACAAGAACACATCGCATTGCTGCTGCCCCACGCTGGCAAACGGCAGGTGGCCGAAGTAGGCGAACGAGGCGCGCTGGGCGGCGCCGACGTTGCTGTTGATGCACTTGCTGCCTGGCGGCAGGTGAACGGAAATCTGGTGCGCCACGCTGGCGTAGCTCTTGCTGTAGTTCAGCGGCGGCAGGAACAAGGTCATGATCAGCACCCAGATCAGGATCAGGCCGCCGGACGACAGCACCACGGCGCGCCATAGTACGGCAGGCTGGCGCGAGATGCGCCAGTGCACCAGGGCGATCCAGCCGGCCGTGACGCCAGCGGCCACGAAGAAGGCCACCAGTTCCAGTTGGGGCTTGAATCCAGGCACGAGTTTCAGTGCATTGTGGGCCTGTTGCGGCGGCCAGCCCGTCAGGATGGCGAACCAGAATAGCCACATCACGAGGGCGCAGATGGTCAACACCATCACGGAGAACCAGTCGATGGCGTTGATGGCGCCCCGTTTCATGGTCAGCAGGCCGAACGCGGCCATCACGGCCAGCGGCGGCAGCAGGGGCAACAGCTGGCTCGGTTCAGGATCGGGGTGGCACAGGCCCAAGATGGCCAGCATGGCGACAAAGGTCAGCGGTACGACGATGTGCAGCACGTGGTGCTGGCGGCGCCAGGCATACACGGCCCAGGCGGCGAACGGCCACGCGGGCCAGAAGAACCAGATGCCGACACGCAAGAAATACTGCAGGCTTTTCAGGCTCGGGGCGCTGAACTGGCGGCAATTCCACTCCATCCACGCTTGCAGCGGCGAATGGCCGTAGGGCTGCAGCCATTCGCCGGGCAGTAGCCAGACCAGAGTCAGCGCGGCGCCGATCACGATGGCCAGCGCCAGGTGGCGCATGCTGCGCAGCAGCGGCAGGCGCAGGAAGACGGTGCACAGCAGCAGGGCGATGCTCAGCGCCGCCGGCGTGATCCAGCCGCGCGTCAGGGTCAGGCCGCCCAGCGCCAGGCCCAGCAGGGCGGCATTGCGCACGGACGGGCCTTCCACATAGCGCACGGCGCGGTACAGCAGGTAGGCCATCAGGGACACATACAGCGCTTCGGCCGTGATGTCGTGGCTGTGCTGCAGCAAGCCCAGGCAGCCCAGGTAGATGAGCACGGCGGCATCGGCCAGGGTGCGGCCGAAATCGTCGGGCTCGGGCTGGCCGCCGAAGGCCAGGCGCAGGGGCTGGGCATCGTTGCGGCGGCCCAGGTTGAAGGCGGTGTACCAGACGGACAGGGTGCTGACGGCGAAGATGCCGATGGTCGACATACGCGCGCCGAAGACGTCGCCGTCGATCCAGCCGAACAGCTTGATGAAAATGGCGCCCAGCCAGAAGGCCAGCGGACCTTCATCCGGCAGTGACAGGCCGGCCACGTTGGGCCACAGCCAGTCGTTCAGGCCGCCATGCGCCATGGTCCACATGATGCCGAAACTGGCGGCGTCATCGTTCTTCCACGGTTCGCGGCCGATCAGGCCAGGCAGGATGTACAGCAGGCCGAGCGCAAACAAGGCCCATCGTGGCAGCGCGAGTGTGGCAGCAGCGGGAAGGCGGACTGGCTTCATCGATAGTCGGTATCAGAAAATTGGCAAGACGCGACGAATGGCGTCGGGTATGCGCGAGTATAAAGTAAAGCGGCCAAAGACAAAAAAGGCAGCCGTAGCTGCCTTTTCTTTGGTAGCCGAAGCTGCCTTTTTTGCCGCAAAGCGGCAAAAATCAGCCTGCTGCGACTGCGGTTTTCGAACCAACGGTACCGAACTTCTGACGGAACTTCTCGACGCGACCAGCGGTATCGACGATTTTGTGCTTGCCCGTGAAGAATGGGTGCGATTCAGCCGAAACCTCGATCTTCACCAGTGGGTATTCTTTACCGTCGTGGGTGATTTTTTCGCGGGTTTGGATGGTCGAGCGGGTAACGAATTTGAAATCGCACGACAGATCGTGGAAAACAACTTCGCGGTACTCTGGATGGGTATCGACTTTCATGGTCTTCTCTCTAGTTTGGTAGCCAAACAGCACTTCGTCGGTCGTCTTGCTTCTTGACCCGATTGCCGATCACTTGCCAGGTTTTAAAATAATGCAACCGTCGATTATATAGCGCTTTAGGGCCGCAGGCAACAAAAAAGCCGCTCAATGAGCGGCTTCGCATGAAACTGGGCAAGTTTATCCGCCGCGTCTCATCATGTCAAAAAATTCAGCATTGTTTTTTGTTGCTTTCATTTTATCTAAAATGAACTCCATCGCCTCGATCTCGTCCATCGAGTACAGCAACTTGCGCAAAATCCAGATTTTTTGCAGCTCGTTCGGCTTGATCAGCAATTCTTCGCGGCGGGTACCCGATTTGTTCAGGTTAATTGCCGGATAGACACGTTTCTCGGCCAAACGGCGTTCCAGATGCACTTCCATGTTGCCGGTACCCTTGAATTCTTCAAAGATCACGTCATCCATGCGCGAACCCGTTTCGATCAGCGCCGTGGCGATGATGGTCAGCGAGCCGCCTTCTTCGATATTGCGCGCGGCGCCGAAGAAGCGTTTTGGACGTTGCAGCGCGTTCGCATCGACACCACCGGTCAGGACCTTGCCCGAGGCAGGGATGACGGTGTTGTAGGCGCGCGCCAGGCGGGTGATCGAGTCGAGCAGGATCACCACGTCTTTTTTCATTTCGACCAGGCGCTTGGCTTTTTCCAGCACCATCTCGGCCACTTGCACGTGGCGCGTGGCCGGCTCGTCGAAGGTCGAGGCGACGACTTCGCCGCGTACCGAACGTTGCATTTCGGTAACTTCTTCCGGACGTTCGTCGATCAGCAGCACGATCAGCGTGATATCCGGGTGATTGGCGGTGATCGCATGCGCGATGTGCTGCAGGATCACGGACTTGCCGGATTTCGGGGATGCCACCAGCAAGCCGCGCTGGCCTTTGCCGATCGGGGCGATCAGGTCGATGATGCGGCCGGTGATGTTTTCCTGGCCATTCATTTCACGTTCCAGGCGCAGCGGCTCGTTCGGGTGCAGCGGCGTCAGGTTTTCAAACAGGATGCGGTGTTTCGACATCTCCGGCGATTCGCCGTTGACCTTGTCGACTTTGACCAATGCGAAATAGCGTTCGCCATCTTTCGGGGTCCGTACCTCGCCCTCGATCGAATCGCCGGTGTGCAGATTGAAGCGGCGGATTTGCGAAGGGGAGATGTAAATGTCATCGGTGGACGCCATGTAGCTGGCGTCAGGCGAGCGCAGGAAGCCGAAGCCGTCTGGCAGCACTTCCAATGCGCCGTCGCCAAAAATCTGTTCGCCGGACTTGGCGCGTTTTTTCAGGATAGCGAACATCAGCTCCTGTTTGCGCAAGCGGGCTGCGTTGTCAATGTCAAGACCGATCGCCATCTCAAGCAGGGCGGATACGTGTAGGGCCTTTAGTTCGGATAAATGCATATGTGTTGAGTGTCCCGAGACGGGATGTAAAGGTAGGGGAGGGGACTGCGTGGCGTTGATTAATTATTGGGGAAGGCTGTGCACGAATGATGGCAAAGCTGCTTCCCGGTCTATCCAGTCAGGCGGCGCTGCGGGCGCAGCGCTGCCTATCATACATTAAATGTTGCTGTCGACGAAAGCGGTCAACTGGCCCTTGGCCATGGCGCCCACTTTTTGAGCAGCCGCAACACCATCCTTGAACAGGATCAGGGTCGGGATGCCGCGAATGCCGAACTTGGCAGGCACTGCCTGGTTGGCGTCCACGTCCATCTTGGCGATCAGGATGCGGCCGTTGTATTCCTTGGCCACTTCTTCCAGGATCGGGGCGATAGCCTTGCAGGGACCGCACCATTCCGCCCAGAAGTCGACCAGCACTGGCAACTCGGATTTCAGGACGTCTGCTTCAAAAGATGCATCGCTAATGTGTTTGATATTTTCGCTCATATTTTCCTCAAATGAGGGTGGGATCAATAATGCCTGGGATTAACCATACGCTGGTTCGCCATCCATGCTTCCTGGAATGCAGCTAGCAGATGGGGGCAATGGGCACGAATTCAATATTCTTGGAAGGTGCGACCAGAGGTATGCAGGCGGGGATGGCTGAAATAATAACCCATTTTTTCAAAGCGTGGCGATTATTGCAGAAAAACTTGAGGCATATCGCCACCGCGCCTGGCGGCAGAGCGGCAAAGCCGCATGCCTGCTGGCCCGCAGCGCCTTGCCCGCCCTCCCGGCCAACCTCCTCACTCAGGCTTGTACGCTGGCCAGACGCGCCGTGTGCTGCAGCTGCAAGTTCACCATGAGCTGCAATTCCGCGCTTTCCATCGGCTTGCGGAAGGTACCTAATATATGCAGGCCATTGGCGACGGCTAGCCGTTCTGCGGCCAGGCGCACGGCCGAATGCAGGCCGGACAGCAACACTACGCCGCCGCGGAAGCCATTGTCAGCCGCCAAGCGCAGGAATTCGATGCCGTCGATGTCGGGCATGGACAGGTCGCAGATCAGCAGATCGGGCTGGTGCTGCTTCAGGGTAGCCAGCGCCTGTTCGCTGTGCGACTCGCAGCGGATGTCGAACTGGCCCATTTGCTCGAGCATGTCGCTGAGCACGTCGAGCATGAAGACATCGTCGTCCAGCAGCAGCACGCGCAACGGCGCCAGGCCTGCTTCGTTGTGTTCCCGGCTAGCTTGGTTTGATACAGTGTTCATCGTCATGTCTTTCTGTTGATATGCATCGCTGTCGATGCCGATACCTTGCCGTAACGTACTGGCGGTAGCTAATCGTCATTGGCAAAGCTGGTGTTATTCATGATTTGTTCGGTAATCTGTTCCAGCAGGGGCCACAGGCGCGCCACGATGCACCTTGCCCGCTCCGCCTCGTCGGCCGGCTCGCCCGGCGCCAGGGTTTCCAGGTTGTGACACAGCTCGGCCAGCCCCAGCGCCCCCACCGTGCGTGCCGACGACTTGATGCGGTGCCCCAGTTCGCGTACCTGCTGCACGTCACCGCGTGCCAGGGCCGCGTCGATGTCGCCAAAGCCATCCTGCGTGGTTTGCAGGAACTTGAAGGCGAATTTACGTACCTTTTCCGGGTTGTAGCCCAGCAGCTTGGCCAGGATGGACAGGTCGATTACTTGCGGGTCGCCCGCCAGGGTGGTCTTGAAGGCGGGCACGGCGCGGCCGCGCGCGGGTGGTGGTGGGGTTTCGCGCGCCGGCAGCCAGCTGGCGATGGTCTGGTACATCATGGCCGGCTGGATCGGCTTGGAAATGAAATCGTCCATGCCCGCCTCCAGGCAGCGCACGCGGTCTTCGCTGGTGGCCGTGGCCGTCATGGCCAGCACGCGCAGGTGCGCCAGCTGCGGGTCGGCGCGGATGTGGCGCGTGGCTTGCAAACCATCCATCAGCGGCATCTGCACGTCCATCAGCACGCAGTCGAACTGGGTCTGGCGCAGCAGGTCGAGCGCCTCTTCGCCATTGTTGGCCAGGCAGACGGAGGCGCCCGCTTCTTCCAGCAATTCCAGCGCCACTTGCTGGTTGAAGGTATTGTCTTCCACCAGCAGGATGCGCGCATGCTTGAGCGTGCGCATCACCAGGGCGGCGTCAGCGCTGGCACGCATGGCCGCCGCCGTCTGCACCATGCTGTCGAGCATGGCCGGCGCCGCCTGGTCGGAAATGCCCAGGTTGGCCGTGAACCAGAAAGTGCTGCCGGCGCCGGGACGGCTGTCGACGCCCACGTCGCCGCCCATCAGCTGTGCCAGCTGCTTGCAGATGGCCAGGCCCAGGCCCGTGCCGCCATATTCGCGCGTGGTGGAGGTGTCGGCTTGCTGGAAGGACTGGAAGAGTTTACTCATTTCATCCTGCGACAGGCCGATGCCGTGGTCGCACACTTCGAAGCGCACCAGACAGTGTTTGGCGTCCGCCACCACCCTGCGTACTTTCACGGTAATACTGCCCTGTTCGCTGAACTTGATGGCGTTATTGGCGTAGTTGATCAGCACTTGTCCCAGGCGCAGCGGGTCGCCCACCAGCACGGCAGGCAATTGCGGGTCGATCTCGAACAGCAGTTCCAGATTCTTGCCGGCGGCGCGCGGCGCCACCACCGTCATCAGGGTTTGCACCACATGATCGAAACTGAAGTTGACGCGCTCGATTTCCAGCTTGCCCGCTTCGATTTTCGAGATGTCGAGGATATCGTCGATGATGCCCAGCAGGTGCTCGCCGGCAAAGCGGATTTTTTCCAGGTAATCGCGCTGGCGCGGTTCCAGATCCGTCTTCAGGGCCAGATACGCCATGCCGATCACGCCATTCATCGGCGTGCGGATTTCATGGCTCATGTTGGCCAGGAATTGTCCCTTCGCCAGGCTCGCCTCTTCGGCCACCTGTTTGGCCTGGTCCAGCTGCTCGGTGCGCTGCGCCACGCGTTCTTCCAGATGTTCATTGAGTTCGCGCAAGGCGCTCTCGCTGCGCTTGTGATACGTGATGTCCGTCAGGCTGGCCACCACCATGCCGACCTTGCCATACTCATCGCGGATGGCCTCCGTATTTACGGACAGCCACGACAGGCTGCCGTCGGGCTGCTGCACGCCCATCAGCACGTCGCGCATGGCGACACCCGTCGACAGGGTGATGTGCACGGGATGGCTGCGCTGGTCGAAGGCGGAACCATCTTCGCGGATGGCTTGCCACAGGCTGCGGTTGGCCTGACTGGCCGGACTGGCTGCCAGCATGCGCTCGGCGGCCGCATTGCTTTCCAGGATATGTCCATGGCTGTCCTGCACCACCAGGCCGTTGGTGACGGCGCCGAACACGGACGCCATGCGTTGGCTGGAATTCGACAGCGCGATCGACGCCTGGCGCCGTTCCGTGATGTCGGTAATCATCGCCAGCGTGCCGCCCGGCTCGCCGTTGTCCGATTGAATACTGGTGCTCGACAGCAAGCCCCACAGGCTGGACAAGTCCTTGCGGAAAAAGCGGAAGTCAACCTGGTCCGGTTGGCTGGCGACGCTGCCGTGGCTGGCCAGGCGGCGCTGCATCAGCAACTGGCTGTCGCGGTCCATGAAGTCGAGCATGGGACGGTTCAGCATTTCCTGCACCGTGTAGCCCAGCATGTGCGCCATCTTCGGGTTGACGAACGTGGTTTTGCCGTCCGCATCCGTCATCCAGATGCCTTCGGCGGCCGTTTGCACGATCAGGCGGTAGCGCTCCGAACTGGCGTGCAAGGCTTCTTCGGCGCGCTGGCGCTGCGTCATGTCGCGCAGCGAGACGATGGAAAATACTTGCCCGGCCATACGCAGCGGCGACAGGCTGACCTTGGCGGGGAAGTGCGTACCGTCGCGGCGGCGCGCCAGCATCACCCGGCCAGGCAGGCTGTGCCGCGCTTGCGGGTCGCCCACGGAGTGGCTGGCCGTACTTTCCGGCACCAGTTGCTCCAGCGACATGCCCGTCAACTCGGCCAGCGGATAGCCGAAGCAGCGCGCGCCGATCTGGTTCGCGTAATGCACCTTGCCCTCGACATCGGCCACCAGCATGGCTTCGGGCGCCGCTTCCAGCATCGAACGCATGCGCGATTGCTCGTCTTGCTTGCGTTCGCTGATATCGCAGACGATGCCGCTGGCCTGCGTGGCGGCGCCATCCGAGGCGCGCGACAGCACGGCGCCGCGTGCCAGCAGCCAGCGCCAGTGGCCGTCGCTGTGGCGCAAACGGAATTCGCAATTGAAGGTGCCGGGCGCCTGGCCGTCCAGATGCTGGCGAAATGCAAGACTCAGGCGTGCCCGGTCATCCCGGTGCACTTCTGCCAGCCAGTCGGACAGTGTATGGTCGAGCCTGGCGCTCTTGTCGCCCAGCACGTCCTGGTACTGGGGCGCGAACTGCAACCGGTCGGACTGGCGCCGCCAAGTCCAGCCAGCGAGGGCGGCGCCGCGCAAAGCTTGCCCAGCATCCTGTTCGGCCGGGGCATGCGCGGGCGGGAGCAGGCGGCGCAACCGTTGCCGCAGCCGCCAGGCTTGCCAGCAAGCCAGTCCCGCCAGGGCGGTGGCGCTGGCGGCAGCGTACGGCCACAGCAGTGTCGGCGCCATGCCGTGTGCCGCCGCCTGCACCGGCAGGGAGAGTGCCATGCCTGCCGCCAGCATCGTATGCGCGAGCCGGCGCAGCGCAGGGCTCTGTCGGCGTGGTGCGCTGAAACTCATGTGGCTGCAATACGACAAATGCATCCCTTTCTGGGGCGAGATTGGACTGGGCTGGCAGTACATGAGGCGCACTCAAATAAACGCCTGCGGCGCTTTCTGGCGGCAACTATAGCATCGAATATTTGCTCGGCGTATTTAAGTTCAGAAACGGCCAAAACGGGATTTTTTTTGCCCAGGAATGGCTGTTTTTTTCGTGATTTGGTGAGAATTCGTGAGAAAGTTGGCGTGAAATCGTGCTACTCAATTGCGGCATTGGTCCTACGTGAAGCTGCCTGCGAACTGATAGCGGTGTCCGGGATGCCACATGGTGGCGATCGAGGCGATCTTGCCGCCCGAGCACGTCTGGCGGCGCAGCACCAGGCATGGCTGTTTGGTGTCGATGGCCAGCATTTCGGCGATGTCGCGCGGTGCCGACAGCGCTTCAATGCTGTAGGTGGCGCCTTGCAAGGGGGCGGCAGCCATCAGGTATTCGTTCGGCGTGATGCTGGAAAAATCCTGCGTCATGTAGTCGGGCGCGCACTCGGGATTGACCCAGCGGTCTTCCACCTGGATCGGCACGCCGTTTTCAAAATGCACGATCAGAGAATGAAACAGCGGGTGTTCCGGCGGCAAGCCGAATTGCTTGGCCAGCAAATCGGACGCCTTGGTGCGTTCGAGTAATTGCAAGCTGCTGCGGTGGATATGCCCGCGCGCGCGCACTTCATCGGCGATACTCTTGATTTCCAACAAGGTCGCCTGGTATTTTTGCTGTGCCACATAGGTGCCGGACCCCTGGCGCCGCGTCAGCACTTGCTCGCTGGTCAGTTCGCGCACGGCGCGGTTGACCGTCATGCGCGAGACGCCGAATTGTTTCACCAATGCTTGCTCGGAAGGAATCACGTCGCCTTCCTTCCAGCGTCCGGCAGCGATACCGGCCAGCAGAAAATCCTTGATGCGCTGGAAAATGGGCGTATTTTCCTGAGTAGTATGATCGTCCAATGCGGTTTCTCCGGGGCGCGGGCAGGGCGCGCCGCCGGCTGGAGGCGCGATGGCCGATTTTAGCACCGAGCACGATGGCTGCCGCCAAGCTTTTTTTGAATTCAAAAGCAAGCGCCGGAGTGCGGCGCCGACCGGCGCTGGCTATGCTGGCGACTTACTATTGACCTGCACGGAGTTTGCCATGGAACACGCTTACCTGACTGACGATGAACGCTGGGATGCCCTGCAGCGGCGCGCCCCCGACGCCGACGGCGTTTTTTATTACTCGGTGCGCACGACGGGCGTGTATTGCCGCCCTTCCTGTGCGGCGCGTACCGCCCTGCGCCGCAACGTGGCCTTCCACGCCAGTTGCGAGCAGGCGGAAGCGGCCGGTTTTCGCCCCTGCCTGCGCTGCAAGCCCAATCAGCCGCCGCTGGCCCAGCGCCAGGCGGCCATCGTGGCCGATATCTGCCGCCTGATCGACGCCAGCGACGAGATGCTAGAGCTGGACAGCCTTGCTAGGGCCGCCGGCATGAGCCGCTTTCACTTTCACCGCGTCTTCAAGGCGCACACCGGCATCACGCCAAAAGCCTATGCGGCGGCGCGGCGCGGCGAGCGCCTGAAGGCCGGCTTGCAGGGCGCGGCAAATGTCACCGAGACCTTGTACGCGGCCGGTTTCAATTCCAGCGGCCGCCTGTACGCCGCCACGTCGGGCTTGCTGGGCATGACGCCGGGCGCGTTTCGCGCTGGCGGCAGCGGCACCGTGATCCGTTTCGCCATCGGCGCCTGTTCGCTGGGCGCCATCCTGGTGGCCAGCACGGACAAGGGCATTTGCGCGATTTTGATCGATGACGACCCGGAAGTGCTGCTGCGCGACTTGCAGGACCGTTTTCCGCAAGCCGAACTGCGTGGCGCGGAAGCTGAATACGAACAGACGGTGGCGCAGGTGGTGGGCCTGGTCGAGGCGCCGGGCCTGGGCCTCGACTTGCCGCTCGACGTGCGCGGCACCGTGTTCCAGCAGCGCGTATGGCAAGCCTTGCGCGAGATTCCTGCCGGCAGCACCGTCAGCTATGCCGAGCTGGCGCGGCGCATCGGTGCCCCGCAAGGCGCGCGCGCCGTGGCGGGCGCCTGCGCGGCGAACGCGCTGGCCGTTGCCATCCCCTGCCACAGGGTGGTGCGCAACGATGGCGCGCTGTCCGGTTACCGCTGGGGCGTGGAGCGCAAGCAGGCGTTGTTGGAACGCGAGGGCGAACGATGAGTGCGCTGGACTGGCGCCAGATCGAGGATGAGCTGAATCAATACGGTTGCGCCTTCGTGCCGGGCTTGCTGAGTGCGGATGCCTGCGCGGCGCTGGCGGCGCAGTATGACGACGCGTCGCGTTTTCGCAGCAAGGTGGTGATGCAGCGCCATGGTTTTGGCCAGGGCGAGTACCAGTATTGGGCCTATCCGCTGCCGGAGCCGGTCGCCGAGCTGCGCGCTGCCTTGTATCCGCCGCTGGCGGCCATCGCCAACCGCTGGCACGCCAGCCTGGGTCTGGAGACGCGCTTTCCGTCCAGTCACGCCGATTTCCTGGCGCGCTGCCATGCCGCCGGGCAAACCCGGCCCACGCCCCTGCTGCTGCGCTACCGCGATGGCGATTACAACTGCCTGCACCAGGATCTGTATGGCAAGCACGTGTTTCCGCTGCAACTGGCCGTACTGCTGTCGCGCCCGCAAGACGATTTCACGGGTGGCGAATTCGTGCTGACGGAGCAGCGCCCGCGCATGCAGTCGCGCCTGGAAGTCGTGCCGCTGGCGCAGGGCGATGCCGTCCTCTTTCCCGTCGCGCAGCGCCCCGTCAACGGCACGCGCGGCAGTTACCGCGTGAACATGCGCCACGGCGTGTCGCGCCTGCGCTCGGGCTTGCGCCACACCCTGGGCATCATTTTCCATGATGCGAGTTGAACTGTAGCTGCGGCGCTTGAGTTTCCAGGATTACATGGCATGATGGCTGCTCCTTGTCACTCTTTCATTTCTGCCATGTCCGCGTTGCTCCGCCTGTTGTGCCTGTTGACCATTTTCCTGTTGCCCGCAGCCCATGCGGACGATGGCATGCCTGCGCTCGTTGCGGAGGCCGCATCCGTCGTGGCGCCGTCGCAGCTTGCTGCGGTCAGGACGGCGCCGCTGATGTTTGCCAACCGTAAGGTATTCGTCTTCCGCGCCGCGCTGGCCGGCTATCCGCCCGATGAACGGGCCATCGGCGCGCAGCGCCGCCTGGAAAGCGTGCTGGCGAAAAACGGACGCATGCAGACGAGCACGCGCATGATTCCCGAAGGCACGCAAGTGCTGCTCGACGGCGTGCAGCTGTTCGTCGTCGTGCCTGGCGACGTCAACCAGCTGGCCGGCGACACGACGGAAAGCGTGGCCAAGGTGGCGGCCGAGGAATTGAGCAAGGCATTGCTCGATTACCGCGAACAGGGTAGCTGGCGCTACCTGTCGATCGCCGCTGCTGTGTGCGCGGCCGCCACCCTCGTGTTCTGGCTGGTGTGGATGGGCTTGACGCGACTGTATCACTGGGCCAAGCGCCGCAGCGGCATCCTGCTGGCCTCGCGCCTGCGCGACGTGCGCTTGAAAAACGTACGCGTGCTCGATGCCGAGCACTACATCGCCTTCGCCTACCAATTGCTGAGCGCCGTGCTGTGGGGCTTGCGCCTGATGGCTACCTATCTGTGGGCCGCCTTCGTGCTGGGCCGCCTGCCCTACACGCGTGCCTGGGGCGAAAGCTTGAGCGGCTACCTGTTCGACGTGGCGGCCGACGTCTTCCACGCCATCATCGGCGCCTTGCCGGGGCTGGTGCTGGTGTGCGTGATCTTCGCCATCGCGCGCCTGATCGCTGCCACGGCCGCCTCGCTGTTCAAGCGCGTGGAAAGCGGAGAATTGCAGATCGGCTGGCTCGACAAGGACACGGCTCTGCCCACGCGCCGCATCGCCAGCGTGGTGATCTGGCTGTTCGCGCTGGCCATGGCGTATCCGTATCTGCCCGGTTCGCACACGGCTGCCTTCCAGGGCCTGTCCGTGCTGGTGGGCCTGATGGTGTCGATCGGCGCGTCGAGCATCGTCGGCCAGGGCGCGAGCGGCCTGATTCTGATGTACACGCGCGCCCTGCGCAAGGGCGAATATGTGCGCGTGGGCGATAGCGAAGGCACGGTGGTCGACGTGGGCATGTTCGAGACGCGCTTGCGCACGGGCCTGGGCGAAGAGATAGCCTTGCCAAACGCGTGGGTGATGTCGCAAACGACGAAGAACTATTCGCGCGCCCAGCCCGGCGGCGGCTTCGTGCTCGACTCCACCGTCACCATCGGCTACGCCACGCCGTGGCGGCAAGTGCACGCCATGCTGGAACTGGCCGCGTCGCGTACGACGGAACTGTCCACCGCGCCGAAACCGTACGTGATGCAACTGGCGCTGCAAGATTACTACGTGCAATACCGGCTGGTCGCCTACGCCAGCGCCGAAGTCCCCCGCCAGCGCGCCGAAGTACTGAATCGCTTGCACCAGAACATCATCGACGTCTTCAACGAATTCGACGTGCAGATTACTTCGCCGCACTACATTGATGACCCGAAAGAATCGCACGTGGTGCCGCCGGAGGAGTGGTTCAGGGCGCCGGCGCAGCGGGGGGAGGAAGAAAAGTAAGCTCGGGCTGTTTTGGCAAACAAGGCCTGGTGTGTCGGACTAGGGGCGCGATGGGTGGGGTGGGCAGATTTCAGTGCGCCACTCCTGCATATCACTGTTGATAGCAATGATTTTTTGCTGACCTGCCGGGTCGTTGGTCAGGCAAAATTTTCCTCTATAACCACGAGTCGAATCGGAGGGATCATCCGGTCTGCCATTCAAAAAGACGCTGTACATCCTGTCTGTTTTCAGCATCGTCGCAGCAGTCGATTCGGCTCCTGTCGGTACTTGTCCATACAAATAGCAGGTTTTTGCATGCATGGGGAGGGTCGTCGCTCCAGGGAGAATGAAGGACCAGACCTCTACAGGCGGTTTTATGGATATATCGTAAACCATGAGTGCGCCAAGCATCGGCGTTCCATTCCGTCGTTCCTCTCTGTTTGAGATGGTGAAGCATGGCATACCTTTGAATGAGGTAATTTCGGCTTCAGCCATGCGGGACACCGGGTACGCATCACGGTGTGTCAAACAGAGGCTCATGATCAATGTCATTTCCAGGAAGATTGGTCTTGCTTTTTCTATTGTTAAGAAATGCATCGATCACCTCTTCGTAGAGAGTCAGGGAGTTTCGGTACTCTTTTTGATTCATAGCTTTTGGTGTTTTCAAATACTGTAGTCCGAAATAATCTGCCAGTAAATTGCCCTGTGCCTGCATGTTGAAGTCAGATAGTTTTTTCCCTTGCTTTAAAAAATACGTGTAACTCAATCCGAAACGGATAGCTCCACGCAATGCAACCGGATAGCCCAATTGATACTGCCAGACATGGACCATTTCATGCATGAACCAGTTTTTGTCTATTGGCTGAGCTATGGAAAAATCCTCCCGATACTCCGATGCATGAAAATAAATATCCCCATCCGGCGTCATGGCCACATCCTTCGGCTGCAAACCAAACCATAGATACGGCTCCCCATGCACCTTGACCTTGCCGTAGTCGATCGCATCCTGGAACAGCATCCACGCCATGTCGATCTCGCCCCTGGTCAGCGGGCGAACCTTGTCTTTCACTTTGACCTGCTTGACGGACGAACCGACGTCTTTGTCGGTCGTCTTGATGCCATCGAGCTGGACGACCTTGGCGGCAGGCGCAGCGTGTTTTGGCGCGGCGGCGCAGCATGGCGATTTATCCGCGTGCGGCAGGAACTCGGTCTGGGTGATTTGCGCCTCCCGCTTGCTGGCCAAGCGCCCCGTGCGCCCCTTTGCATCCGTCGTCCCCGTCCACGTTACGCCATTGCTCAAGGTGCCGGTAATCGGCGTGCGCCAGCGGTACGTTGGCGGGCGAGACGAATTCCAGCTGCTCGTCGTAGCCGCAGCACCAGCACTCGTCGGGCTGGCCGGCCAAGCGGTGCAGTTCGCAGCCGCTTGTCGCGTTGCGCAGGGTGGCGCCCAGCACGGGGCGGCCGTCGGCGCTGAAGGTGACGATCATGCTGTCGAAGCGCGCGCCCAGGCTTTCTTCTGGTGGGCCACGAGCTTGAAGAACACGTCGCACGCGGTGGTGCTGATGACATGGTGCCTGGCCATGGATACTCCGCGATAAAACGCCAGCGTAGGCCAGCGGCGGCGGGGAAGTATTGACTGGGCGCAAGGCATGCGGGCTTTGACCATTTTGCCAATTTCTATACACTCGTCTTTTCACATATTTACTTAAAAGACCTGGAGATGGAAATGCCGACCCTGCCAATGCGCCGCACCCTGCTTGTTCTCGCCTGTATGGGCACTCTCGGCCAGGTCCACGCCGACACCGTCATCGACAACGCCAACGGCTACACGCTCAACGCGGCTGGCAAGGTGGTGCGCTTTACTGCGCTGGCGTTTGACGACTCTGGCAAGCTGCTCGCCGTCGGCAGCGCCGCGCAGGTGAAACGCAAGGCGGCCAAGGGCGCCACCTATGTCGATGTGCAGGGAAAAACCGTGTTGCCGGGGCTGATCGACGCGCATGGCCACGTGTTCGGCCTGGGGACGATTGCCAGCGGCGTGATGCTGTACGGTTCTGCATCGCTGCAGGCTGCCGTGCAGGCCGTGGGCGACTTCGCCCGTGCGCACCCCGAGCGCAGCTGGGTGATCGGCAATGGCTGGAACCAGGAAATCTGGAAGCTGGGGCGCTTTCCCACAGCCTTGGAACTCGATGCTGCTGAAAGCGCGCGGCCCGTGTGGCTGCGCCGGGTCGATGGCCACGCTGGCTGGGCCAACAGCCGCGCGCTGGCGCTGGCCGGTATCACGCGCGCCACACAAGACCCCGCAGGCGGCAAGATCGAACGGGATGCGGATGGCAATGCCACCGGCGTACTGGTCGATAACGCCATGGACTTGATGGATGCCGTGCTGCCAAAACCCGGCGACGTGGAAAATCGCGCCGCCCTCGATAGCGCGCTGGCGCAGCTGTCGCAAGTGGGCCTGACCAGCGTGCACGATGCGGGCATCGGCCAGATGCAGGACCGATTGTTCCGCGACTATGCGGACCACGGCAAGCTGACGGTGCGCGTGTACGGCATGATTGCCGACACGACGGAAGATTTCGACGCGCTGTCGAAAAATGGTCCCCTCAACAGCTACGCGCGCGACATGTACGCCTTGCGTGCCGTCAAACTGTTATCTGACGGCGCCCTGGGCAGCCGTGGCGCGGCCCTGCTGGCTCCCTACAGCGACGATCCATCTACCAGTGGCCTGCTGTTCTACCCGGACGCCGCCATGCGCGCGAAAATGGAAAAGGCCATGCGCGCCGGCTACCAGGTGAACGTGCATGCCATCGGCGACGCAGGCAACCATCAAATCCTCGACGGCTACCAGGCATTGATCGGGCAGTACCACAGCGTGGGCCTGCGCCACCGCATGGAGCATGCGCAGGTGGTGCAGCTGTCCGATATTCCCCGCTTCAAGACCCTGGGCATCGTGCCGTCGATGCAGCCCACGCACGCCACGTCCGATCAGAACATGGCGGAGCAGCGCGTGGGCCACGAGCGCATCAAGGGCGCGTATGCGTGGCGCACCTTCCTCAAGCAAGGTTCGCGCATCGCCTGCGGTTCGGACTTCCCCATCGAGTCGCCGAACCCGTTCGAGGGCATCCACGCGGCCGTCACGCGGCAGAACAGCGAAGGATTCCCGGCCGGTGGCTGGTATCCGCAGCAAGCCATGACAGTGACGCAAGCGCTGCGCTGCTTCACGCTCGACGCGGCCTGGGCAGCGCACCAGGAAAAGGCCATCGGCACGCTGGAAGCGGGCAAATGGGCGGACTTCATCGTCGTTGACCAGGACCTGTTCAAGGTGGAACCAAAGGCCATCGGCAAGACGCAAGTGCTGCAGACGTGGGTGGCGGGCCGGCGCGTGTTTCAGAAAAAATAAGGATTTGACGCCAGCAAAAACCTGTTGACTTGGTTGTATAGACAACCTATGCTGGGAGTACAAGGGCGGGCCAGGTATCGGGCCAGGTACGCCCGCTCGCACCCTACGAGGAGACAGCATGAACAGCACAATGGACACCGATCCACGCTTTGATGCCAGCCGTACCATCCGCGCCCCGCGCGGCACGGTGATGGCTTGCAAGAGTTGGCAGGCCGAGGCGGCCTACCGCATGTTGCAAAACAACCTGGACCCGGAAGTGGCGGAAAATCCGCAGCACCTGGTGGTCTACGGCGGTATCGGCCGCGCGGCCCGCAACTGGGCCTGTTTCGACCAAATCCTCGCCTCGCTGCGCGAGCTGGAAGACGACCAGACTCTGTTGATCCAGTCCGGCAAGCCGGTGGGCGTCTTCCAGACCCACGCGGACGCGCCGCGCGTGCTGATTGCGAACTCCAACCTGGTGCCGAAATGGGCCAACTGGGAACACTTCAACGAACTCGATCGCCAAGGCCTGTTCATGTACGGCCAGATGACGGCCGGCAGCTGGATTTACATCGGCACGCAGGGCATCGTGCAGGGCACGTATGAAACCTTCGCCGAAGCGGGCCGCCAGCATTTTGGCGGCGACTGGGGCGGGCGCTGGATTCTGACGGCGGGCCTGGGCGGCATGGGCGGCGCGCAGCCGCTGGCCGCCACCATGGCGGGCGCCGTCTCGCTCAATATTGAATGCCAGCAAAGCAGCATCGACTTCCGTTTGCGCACGCGCTACCTGGACAAGCAGGCGGCCAGCCTGGACGAAGCTTTGGCACTGGTCAAATACCATACGGAGCGCAAGGACGCCATTTCCATTGGCTTGCTGGGCAACGCGGCCGAAGTGCTGCCGGAACTGGTGCGCCGCGCGAAAGCGGGCGGCCTGGTGCCGGACCTGGTGACGGACCAGACTTCCGCGCATGACCTGGTGAACGGCTATCTGCCGCGCGGCTGGAGTGTGTCGGACTGGAAGGCGGCGCAGCAGGACCCGCAGCGCCACGCGCGCCTGACGGTGGCCGCCGCCGATTCCTGCGCCGCCCACGTACAAGCCATGCTCGATTTCCACGCCATGGGCGTGCACACTGTCGATTACGGCAACAACATCCGCCAGGTGGCGTTCGACCAGGGTGTACAGAACGCCTTCGACTTCCCCGGCTTCGTGCCCGCCTATATCCGCCCGCAATTTTGCGAAGGACGGGGCCCGTTCCGCTGGGTGGCCTTGTCGGGCGACCCGGAAGATATCTATAAGACGGATGCGAAGATCAAGGAACTGTTCCCGCACCATAAGCAGGTACACCACTGGCTGGACATGGCGCGCGAGCGCATCGCCTTCCAGGGCCTGCCAGCGCGCATTTGCTGGCTGGGACTGGGCGAGCGCCACATCGCCGGCCTGGCCTTCAACGAGATGGTGCGCACGGGCGAGCTGAAGGCGCCCATCGTCATCGGCCGCGACCACCTCGATACTGGTTCCGTGGCCAGCCCGAACCGCGAGACGGAGAGCATGAAGGATGGCACGGACGCCGTTTCCGACTGGCCGCTGCTGAACGCCATGCTGAATACGGCCGGCGGCGCCACCTGGGTGTCGCTGCACCATGGCGGCGGCGTGGGAATGGGGTATTCTCAGCATGCGGGCATGGTCATCGTGGCCGACGGCACGGCAAGCGCGGCGAAACGCCTGGCCAGGGTGCTGGTCAACGACAGCGGTTCGGGCGTGATGCGCCATGCCGATGCCGGCTACGAAACAGCGGCCGCCTGCGCCAAGCGCAACGGCTTGATTCTTCCCATGCTTCCTTGAGACCTTGACTCGAATGACTATGACACAGCACTCCAAAAATTGGACGTTAAAACCTGGCGCGATGACCCTGGCCGACCTGCGCGCCGTCTGGGCCGCGCCCGTGAAACTGATCCTCGCCGCCGAGGCGTATCCCGTCATCGAGGCGTCGGCCGCCGCCGTGCAAGCCATCGTCGCCAAGGGCGATGCGGCCTACGGCATCAACACGGGCTTCGGCCTGCTCGCCAAGACGCGCATCCCCGATGAAAAGCTGGAACAGTTGCAGCGCAACCTGATCCTGTCGCATTCCGTCGGCACGGGCGAGTTGCTGTCGGACGCCGTCGTGCGCCTGATCATGCTGATGAAGATCGGCAGCCTGGCGCGCGGCTTTTCCGGCGTGCGCCCGTTGATCGTCGATACCCTGATCGCCCTGTACAACGCGGGCATCATGCCGGCCATTCCCGCCAAGGGTTCCGTCGGCGCCTCGGGCGACCTGGCGCCCCTGTCGCACATGACCCTGGCCATGCTGGGCGTGGGCGACGTGCGCGTCAACGGCAAATTGATGCCGGCCCCCGAGGCGCTGGCGCAGGCGGGTATTGCGCCCGTCGTGTTGGCGGCAAAAGAGGGCCTGGCGCTGATCAACGGCACGCAAGTGTCGAACGCGCTGACGCTGCATGGCTTGTTCATGGCCGAGCGCCTGCTGGAAGCGGCCATGGTCACGGGCGCGCTGTCGCTCGATGCGGCCAAGGGCAGCGATGCGCCGTTCGATGTGCGCGTGCACGCCGTGCGCGGACAGCCGGGGCAAATCCTGGCCGCGCAGATGTACCGCCAACTGGTGGCGCACAGCGCCATTCGCGCCTCGCACCTGGAAGGCGACGAGCGCGTGCAAGACCCGTACAGCCTGCGCTGCCAGCCGCAAGTCATGGGCGCTTGCCTGGACTTGATCGGCAATGTGGGCCGCACCCTGCTGATCGAAGCCAATGCCGTCACCGACAATCCGCTGATCTTCCAGGATGGCCCCGACGGGCAGGCGGAAATCGTCTCGGGCGGCAATTTCCATGCGGAACCGGTGGCCTTTGCGGCCGATACCCTGGCGCTGGCGATTGCCGAAATCGGCGCGCTGGCCGAGCGCCGCATCGCGCTGCTGATCGACGCCACCCTGTCCGGCTTGCCGCCGTTCCTGGTGCGCGACCCGGGCGTCAATTCCGGTTTCATGATCGCCCACGTGACGGCTGCCGCGCTGGCGTCGGAAAACAAGTCGCTCGCGCATCCGGCCAGCGTCGACAGCCTGCCGACGTCTGCCAACCAGGAAGACCACGTGAGCATGGCCACGTTTGCCGGGCGCCGGCTGGACGACATGGCGCACAACACGGCCGTCATCGTCGGCATCGAGTTGCTGGCCGCCGCGCAGGGCATCGATTTCCACCGCCCGCTGAAAACCTCGCCGCACCTGGAACACGTGCATCACCAGTTGCGTCAAAAGGTGCCGTTCTTCGACGCCGACCGCTTCTTCGCGCCGGACATCGAGGCGGCCAAGCAAATGGTCTTGCGCGGCGAGTTGAGCAGCACGTGCAAGAATTTGTTCGCTCCGCTGTACGCTTGAGCGGGCGCAAGGAGACAAGCATGGATTTTCGCTTTAACGAAGGCAGCATCCCGCTGCTGGTGTCGATGCCCCACGTGGGCACCGACATACCGGACGATATCGCCGCGCGCATGACGCCGCAGGCCCTGATCAAGGCCGATACGGATTGGCATTTGCGCGAGCTGTATGGCTTTTTGCAAGAGATGGATGCATCCGTGCTGTCGGCGCGCTGGTCGCGCTACACCATCGACTTAAACCGCCCGCAGGAAGACACGAATCTGTATCCGGGCCAGGATACGACGGGCTTGCTGCCTAACGATACCTTCCACCGCGAGCCGCTGTACCTGGCCGGCAAGGAACCCGATGTGGCTGATGTACAGCACCGGCTGCAGCGCTACTGGGCGCCGTACCACCGGCAGCTGCGCGCGGAACTGGAGCGGCTGCTGCGCGTGCATGGCGCCGTGGTGCTGTGGGATGCCCATTCCATCGCCTCGCACGTGCCGCGCTTCTTTGACGGCAAGCTGCCCGACCTGAATTTCGGCACGGCCGATGGCGCCAGCTGTGATAGTGGCCTGACCTCCGCCGTGGTCGATATCGCGCGCGCACAGGAGCAATTTACGGTCGCCCTGAATGGCCGCTTCAAGGGCGGCCACATCACCCGCCATTACGGCCAGCCGGCAGGCCGCGTGCATGCGATCCAGCTGGAGATGTGTCAATGCGTGTACATGGATGAAGCGATGCCGTTCGGCTACCGGCCCGACTTGGCGGCGCGGGTGCAGCCGCCGCTGCGCCAGATGATGGAAGCGGCCGTGGCGTGGGTGGCGCGTTGAGCGGCTGTTTGTTTGCGCGCCACGCGCTGCTGCCGCATGGCTGGCGCCGCGACGTGCTGCTGGAGTGGGATGCGGCCGGCGACTTGTCGCACATCCAGGAGGGTGCAACTCCACCGCCTGGCGTGGAAGTGGCGCAGCATGTCTTGCCCGGCATGGTTAACCTGCATTCGCATGCCTTCCAGCGCGCGCTGGGCGGCATGACGGAGATCGCCGGCGAGGCAACCGGCGATGCGCGGGACAGCTTCTGGACCTGGCGCGAACTGATGTACCGCTTTGCGCGCCACATCACGCCGGAGCAGATGCAAACCATCGCCGCGCAGCTGTTTGCCGAATGCCTGCGCCATGGCTATACGGCTGTGTGCGAATTTCATTACCTGCAGCGCGATGCGGCTGGCGCGCTGTATGCGCGACCCGCCGAAACGGCTGAACGGGTGCTGGCCGCGGCACGCATCAGCGGCATCGGCATGACGATGTTGCCCGTGCTGTACAGCCATGCTGGCTTCGGCGAGCAGCCCTTGAAAGCCGAGCAGGCGCGCTTCCGCACCGATGCGGATGATGTCTTGCGCATCATCGAGGCGCTGGCGCCGCAGCGCGGCGGGCAGGTGGAGGTGGGCTTTGCGCCCCACTCGCTGCGTGCGGCTGGCGTGGCGCAGATCCGCGCAGTGGCGCAAGCGCTGCCGGCGCTGCGCCCCATTCATATTCACATCGCCGAGCAGCAGGGCGAAGTGCGCCAATGCCTCGATGCCAGCGGCCGGCGCCCGGTGCAGTATTTGTACGATCAGGTCGATGTCGATGCGCGCTGGTGCCTCGTGCATGCCACGCATGTGCAGCCCGATGAAGTGGCGCTGATGGCCGCCAGCGGCGCCGTGGCGGGTCTGTGCCCGACAACGGAGGCGAACCTGGGCGATGGTCTGTTTCCGCTCGTCGAATTCATCGCCGCCGGCGGGCGCTTCGGCGTCGGCAGCGACAGTCATGTATCGCAGTCGCCCGTCGAGGAATTGCGTTGGCTCGAATACGGCCAGCGCTTGCAGCGCCAGCAGCGCAATGTCGCCGCCACACCCGATGAACGCCATGTGGGCGACTACCTGTGGCAGGCGGCCTTGCGAGGCGGCGCCCAGGCGTCCGGGCGCAAGCTGGGCGCGCTGGCGCAGGGCAGCCGCGCCGACTTGCTGGTGCTCGACGAGACGCATGTGAACTTGTGCGGCGTGGCTATCGGGGATGTGCTGGGCAGTTTTCTTTTCTGCGGCAACGACAACTTGGTGCGCGACGTGTTGTGTGGCGGCCAGTGGCAGGTGCGCGGTGGGCGCCATCTGGCGCAGGACGCCATCGCCACCGCCTACAAGCGCACCCTGGCGCAACTGAGGGCGCTCTGATGGCAACCTTCATCCCGCATGAATACCTGCGCGCCGCGCCGTGGAAAAATGGCGGCGGTAGCACGACGGAAATCGCCATTGCTCCCCTGGGCGCCGGCTTCGACGACTTCGACTGGCGTATCAGCCTGGCGACAATCACGGCCAGCGGCCCGTTTTCAAGCTTTCCCGGCATCGACCGCAGCCTGATGCTGGTCGATGGCGACAGCGTGCAGCTGACGCTCGACGGCACGCGCAAGGTGGTCTTGACCGCAGCGCAGCCCATGCTGTGGTTTTCAGGCGAAGCGGCCGTGTCCGCGCAAGTCAAGGGGCCGACGACGGATTTCAACGTGATGACGCGCCGCGACCGCTGCCGTCACCAGCTGGAAAAAATCACGGCGCCGGGCAAGCTGGCGCGGCGCAGCGCGGCGACCCTGCTGTTTGTCGCCGGCGAGGGGGCCGTGCTGGCGCGCGGTGCAGAGCAGCAGTTCGCACTGGTCCGCTACGACGCCTTGCTGTTGGATGCCGACGATGCGCAGGAATGGCGGTTGGAAGCTCTGCAGCGCACGGCCGTCTTCCGCGTCGATCTGTTCATCTAGGAAGGAAAACACCATGCAAGACTGGGACCTGGTCATCCACAACGTCCACCTGGCCACCATGGAGCACGGCTATGGCGAACTGCTGGACGCAGCCATCGCCGTCAAGGATGGCCGCATCGCCTGGTTCGGCCCCGGTGACGAGCTGCCGGCCAGCGGTGCAGTCCTGCTCGACGGGCAGGGCTGCTGGCTGACGCCCGGCCTGATCGACTGCCATACGCATATCGTCCACGCGGGCAATCGCAGCGACGAATTCGAGGCGCGCCTGAATGGCGCCAGCTATGAAGAGATCAGCCGCGCCGGCGGCGGCATCATGTCCACCGTGCGCGCCACGCGCGCGGCCAGCGACGACGAATTGCTGCGGCAAAGCCTGCCCCGCGTGCTGGCGCTGCTGGCCGAGGGCGTGACCACCCTGGAGATCAAGTCCGGCTACGGTCTGGCTGCGGACAGCGAGGCGAAGATGCTGCGCGTGGCGCGCAGGATAGGGCAACAGCTACCCGTGTCCGTGCGCACCACGTTTCTTGGCGCGCACGCGCTGCCGCCCGAGTATGCGGGCCAGGCCGACGCGTATATCGACCTGCTGTGCGCGCAGATGCTGCCCCAGCTGGCTGGCGATGGCCTGGTCGACGCCGTCGACGCGTTTTGTGAGCGCATCGGCTTTACGCCGGCGCAAACGCAGCGCGTGTTCGCGGCGGCGCGAGGCTTGGGCTTGCCCGTGAAACTGCATGCGGAGCAGCTGTCCGACCTGGGTGGCGCGGCGCTGGTGGCGCGCTACGGCGGCCTGTCGGCTGACCATCTGGAATTCTTGTCGGAAGAGGGCATCGCCGCCATGGCAGGACATGGCACCGTGGCCGTGTTGCTGCCGGGCGCGTATTACTTTTTGCGCGAAGTACAGCAACCTCCTATCGCGGCATTGCGCGCGGCGGGCGTGCCGATGGCCGTGTCCACTGATTGCAATCCGGGCACCTCGCCCATGACGTCATTGCTGCTGGCGATGAACATGGCGTGCACCCTGTGGCGCCTCACACCGCAGGAAGCGCTGGCCGGCTGCACGCTGCATGCGGCGCGCGCGCTTGGCCTGCAGCATGAAACGGGCAGCCTGGTGGTGGGCAAGCGCGCCGATTTCGCCCTGTGGCGCATCGCGCGCCCGGCCGACCTGGCGTATGCGCTGGGCCTGAACCCGTGTGCGGGCGTGGTGTACGGCGGTGTCTGGCGCGCGCCGGTGGTAAGCTTGAAGGATTGATCATCCGTCCTGGAGCGCCGCGTGCGTGCTGCTTACTTGCTGTCTTACCTGCTGTCTTACCTGCTGTTTTTGTTTGTCTTCGCCGCCGCGCCCGCGCATGCCCTGGACGGCGGTACCTTGAAGGTGGGCTCGAAGCGTTTCACGGAATCCTACATCCTCGGCGAAATCGTCAAACAGAGCGCCGCGCCGCACGTCAAGACGGAGCACCGCCAGGGACTGGGCAATACAGCCATCGTGCTCGCCGCGCTGCAGGCGGGCAGCATCGACGTGTATGCCGAATACATGGGCACCATCGCCAGCGAAATCCTCAAGCACGACAAACCGATTGATCTGGAACAGATGCGGCGCGAGCTGGCGGCGCTGGGCCTGGGTGTGGCCGTGCCTCTGGGCTTTAACAATACCTATGCGCTGGCCGTGCGCGGTGATGAAAAAGCCATCGCCAGCCTGGCGCAGCTGGCGCAGCACCCCGCCTTGAAGTTTGGCCTGTCGCATGAATTCATCGGCAGGGTCGATGGCTGGCCGGGCCTGGCCGCCCGCTATGGCTTGCCGCAGCGCCCGCGCGGACTCGATCACGGCATCGCCTACGAAGCGCTGGCGCAGCGCCAGGTGGACGTGATCGACATTTATTCGACGGACGCGAAGATCCGCCAGTACGGCTTGCGCGTGCTGGCCGACACGCAGCAGTATTTCCCCCGCTACGACGCCATGCTCTTGTTCCGGCTCGACGTGCCGCCGCGCTTTCCCGCCGCTTGGCAAGCGTTGCAAGGGCTGCAGGGGCGCATCAGCGAGGGCGACATGATTGCCATGAATGCGGCCGTGGAAATCGATGGCAAGAGCTTTGCGGGAGTGGCGCGGCAATGGCTGGCGTTCGGCACGCAGGCGAACAAACCGACCGCCGTACGCAGCAATCTGCTGGCTAAAATCATCGGCGACGATTTGTGGACTCTGACACGCCAGCACGTGACCCTGGTGCTGCTGTCGGTCGCCCTGGCGTGCCTGATCGGCATTCCGCTGGGCGTGCTGGCGGCATTTTCGGCGCCGCTGCGGCAAACGGTGCTGGCCTTTGTCGGCGTGCTGCAAACGGTGCCGTCGTTGGCCTTGCTGGCGATCTTGATCCCCGTGCTGGGGATGATCGGCATGGTGCCGGCGCTGGTGGCCCTATTCGTGTATGCGCTGCTACCCATCGTGCGCAACACGTGCACGGGCATCTTGCAAGTGCCGCAAGGCTTGCGCATGGCGGCGCTGGCGCTGGGCTTGAGCCGGCGCGACCGCTTGCTGCACGTGGACTTGCCGCTGGCCTTGCCCGTCATGCTGGCAGGCGTGAAAACGGCGGCCGTGATGAGCGTGGGCACAGCCACCATCGCCGCCTTCATCGGCGCGGGTGGCTACGGCGAACGCATCACCATCGGCCTGGCGTTGAACGACAACGACATGCTGCTGGCCGGTGCCATCCCCGCAGCCGTGTTGGCCCTGTTGACGCAGGGCTTGTTCGAGCTGCTGGAGCGCTGGGCCGTGGCCGGCCGGCAGCACTGACGGCATCACGGTTACAACGAGTGCAGTTTCGAGCGCACCGAGACGACGGCCTGGTGCAGGATGCGTTCAGCCTGGAAGTCGTTCTCGCGCTGTTCGGCGATGGCTTGCAAGTCGCGCGTGTAGCGCTCCAGGCGGGAGCGCAGGTAGGCGCGGTAGATTTTCATGACGAGCGGTTTGGCAGAGACATTCATGATGTGGCTCCCATATGCGTAACGATTCGGTCATTGATTCGTTCATTGTGTGTGAGCGCATTGCCGCCATTTTGCGTCGTATCAAACGCCAGCGCGCCGTCAATTTGACGCGTTTGATATTGCGCAATGCCCCACCGGCAGAAGATGCCACACTGAATCTTCCTGCCTGGCCATCATCGGCCTCAGGCTCTGTTTTCCCTGATACCTTCAAAAAAACTCAAGGAGCGTCGCATGGTCATTTTTGCCGTGGTTGCTGGCTGCATCGCCTGCCTGACAGTGTACCAAATCTATAAAAATGCGCAGGGTGGCAATGGGGTTACGCAACAACATATCGGCTTGCATGGCACATTGATTGAACCACGGAAATAAACTGTGGCAAAGGATGGACAGTTCTCTGACAGATTTAAGGAAAATATAAGGCCCGGTAAGCAAATGTAAAGGTCGGCGCGGTGACAAGTCATAGCGTTTATATTGATAACCGTTGATTGCATTCTCCCCCTCCCACTTGACAATGGGTTCACCCCGCGGTGCCGCTAGCCCGCGGGGATTTTTTTTGGGAATTTACGCTTACAGTTCCCTTCCTATCAAACTGGTTTTGGAGTGCCCGCCGACAATTGCGTCAAGGCATCGCCAGCGACCCTGCAGATGCGCCAGTCCGGCATCACGTCTGCGCCCATGCCCTTGTAGAAGTTGATCGCGTTTTCATTCCAGTCCAGCACCGACCATTCGAAGCGGCCGCAATCGCGTTCGACGGCCAGCTGCGCCAGCGCCACCAGCATTTGCTTGCCATAGCCCTTGCCGCGCACCGACTGCTTGACATACAGGTCTTCCAGGTACAGGCCCTTGCGGCACAGGAAGGTGGAAAAATTGTGGAAGAACAGGGCGAACGTCACCACTTGGCCATTTTCCGTGCCGACCAGCGCTTCACACGCGGGATGGGGGCCGAACAGGCTGTCGTGCAGCATGGATTCCTTGGCGATCATCATGTGTTCGAGTTTTTCAAACACGGCCAGTTCATGGATCATGCCAAAGATGGCGGCCACGTCGGTTTCCTGGGCGGGACGGATGGCGAGAGTGGCGGTGGAAGTGTTCATGTTGCCTTTGCTGATGGAGTGGTGGAAAGGGAGGCGACGGCAGCGGTCTTGCGCGCGCCCGACGTCAGGGCCCAGGCCACGCTGGACAGGCAGAGCAGCATGCCCACCCATTCGATGGCGGCGGGCCGGTAATGTTCAAACTGCACCGATAGCAGCACGGAGATGACGGGCGTGACGACGCCGATATACACGGTCTTTTGCGTGCCGATGCGTGCGATTAAAGTGAAATACGCACTGAAGGCGATCACCGAGCCGAAGATGGCCAGATATACCAATCCCATCCAGTAACTGGGGCGGGTGGGCAATTGCCAGGACTGGCCCGTGGCGATGGCCCAGACGGCTACCATGAGCGTGCCCCACAGCATGGTCCAGGCCATGGTCAGCATCACGTTGCCGGAGTGTTCGCGCACTTTCATGACCAGGGCATTGCCCAGCGTGCTGGACACGGTGGCTACCAGGGCCAGCATGAAACCGAGCAGGAAGTGAGCACTGCGGCCATTGCCGCCATTGCCGCCATTGCCGCCCAGAATATCTTGCAGCGCCGCACCGATGGACTGGTAAAACAACAGCACGATGCCGCAGATGGCGACGAAGGCCGCGCAGCAGGTGCTCCAGGTAATCGGCGTGCCGAAGGCGATGCGGTTGAGCAAGGGCGTCCAGAACACCATCAGCGCAAACAGCACGCTGACGAGGGCGGAGACCAGGTATTGCTCCGAGCTGTAGGTGCAGACATAGCTGATGGCAAACGAGGCCAGGCCTTGCAGTAGCATCCATTTTTGCGCGCGCCAGGGCAGGCGCAAAGTGTCGCCGCGCAAGGCGCACCAGGCAAACAGGGTGGCGGAAGCCAGGCCGAAGCGGTAGACCACGGAAACGGCGGGGGCGACATCGCCCAGCTGCAAGGTGATGGCCCAGAAGGTGGAGCCCCAGATCAGGCAGGCAATGATGAACAGGAGAGGAGAGGACATCGCGCAAGTATACGGGCTTAGCGCGTCCCGGTCGAGCTTGGCAAATGGAGGGGCGAAATGTGCGGCAAGCTACTCTCAGGCATTGAGCCAGCGCAGTGCTTGTGAAAAATGTTGAATTTATGAAAATATTTGTATTATTATTAAGTAAATATTTTCTTAATTGCATCCGTGAAGGAGGACCGCCATGCCAGCCTCACTGCAGATCAAAGTCTGGAGCCTGCTTGTGTATGTCATCGTGGCAACCTTGATGGCCATCTGGCTGCACGAGGGCATGTCGCCCTCGGCCTTGCTCCTGGCTGCCGGCGCCTTCGGGTAAGTGCATGCGCTGGCAAGCAGATCAATGCGTGACGCGGGTCTTGCGGCCATCCGACAGCAAGCGCACGCGCTCGCCCGGCCGGAACAGTTCATCCGCGTCTTGCACGATGGCGCGCATGTCACCATTGTCCAAGCGCACGGTGATTTCCAGGCCGGCCTTGTTCGAGGCATTCGCTTCGATGCTCTTGCCGGCCATACCGCCGGCGACCGCGCCGAGGATGGTGGCCGCGATGGCGCCCTTGCCGCCGCCGACTGCCGAGCCGGCCACGCCGCCCAGCGCCGCACCAGCCAGCACGCCCGTGCCCGTTTCGCCCTTGTCGATGGTCACTTGGCGCACGGATTCAACCGTGCCCATGCGAACCGATTGTTCATTCTGCGCCTGGCGCGCATTGTAGACATTAGCCGAGTTCGGTTGTACGGCGCAGCCGGCCAGGGTGGCGAGCAATGCCACTGCAATGATTGGTGCTTTCATGTGGGACTCCCTTGGACAAAAGTTAATTGCCGATTGCGTCGACCGGCAGTAAAGATGCTGACTTATCATAAGGACACTTGGTGCAGATAACTAGTTGTGAATAGTAAAAATCTGTTACCGGCCCCGCGTGACCGCGTGACCGCATGACCACATGACCACTTTCCGTTCAATACGCCAGCCGCAGGCGCCGGTACAAAAATCCCAGCACGAACAGCGGCCCCACCAGTAAGAAGCGCAAGTCGTCCAGGAACGACGGTTTCTTGCCTTCGATCTGGTGGCCGATGAACTGGCCTATCCAGGCCAGCACGAACAGCGCCAGCGACACGGGCAAGATGGTCAGCGCCGGCATGAGCAGCAGCAGGCCCAGCATGGCGGCCAGCATCGCCAGCATGCCCGCCGCAAACGGGCGCGACAGCTTGTAATAATAGTATAAGGCCAGAATACTGCCGAGCAGCGCCACGCTGGCATGCACGCTCCACAGCAGCCCCAGCAGGCTGAAAACGATCAGCGGCACGCACACGATGTGCACCCGTTCATTGACGTGGTTGCGGTGGCTTTCGCCATACTGGGCCAGCAGGGTGTCGATGGTGCGCATGGGCGGTCCCTTGTGTGGTGTTTTGCCTGGAAATTCTACACCGGAACACCCGCCGCCGAACGCGGCGTTCTATGGTGGAATTGTTCAAATGGTAATTTTGCGTTATTATTTCCTATTGGTAATATTTTCTTTCATTTCAAAGGCATCCGTGACATCGCCAGCCAGCCATTCTGATTACCAGCGCTATTCGATGGCATCCCTGCAGCAAGCCTTGTCCGGACCGGAGGGCACCGACGCTGTGCGGCGCCAGCGTATAGAAACGGAAATTGCCCAACGTCAGCAGGATGAGCTGGAGGCACAGCAGCGCCAGTGGGCGGCGCGGCCGCAGGACAAGCCGCTCGATCCGACCACCGCCGCACTCACGCAAGCGGCCAAGCCCCACTTGCAGTCAGCGGGCTATGTACTGCTGTTCACGTGGGTCGTGTTGACAGTCAGTGCTTGGTCTGAAATCGCTCTGGCGGATAGGCGGATTTATTTTGTTGGCGGCATCGAATTGCTGATCTTTGGCATTTTTTTGTTGCGTGGCAAGCTGCGCGCGGCGAGATGGCTGCGCTGGCTGATTGCCCTCTTGCTGCTACCCACCGTGCTGGTGCTCGATTTCCTGTTCATGCAACCGCTGTCCCTGACCGTCACGCAGTTCAAGCTGGCGCCTGTCCGTTATGGCTGGCTGGTGCTGGAAACCGTGCTGTCGCTGTGGACCATGCATTACTTGTACCGTCAACTGGGGATGCCTGCCGTCATGGCCGCCTGTGATGCCAGGGGATACAGGCGGCGCGATTTGCGCATACCCGCCATTCTCGGGCTAATCTTGGGTATCAGCAGCGTTGGCATCGGGCTGGCGACCTCGCGTGGCGAGACGGCCCGGCAGGCGCACACGATAGTGGCGCAGCGCTATGGTTCGGGCTACCAATACCATGTCAATGGCATCGGCGAGTCCGTCACGCCGCAAGGCAGGTTTCATACGGCGCAGGTGCAGGTGTGGGATGACAAGGGCATCATGTCCGTGCCCGTGCAGTGGCCCCAGTAAAATAGGCGCTACCACCACTCCCACAGGATGCCGCTTTTGACTCGCCTATTCCCTCTTGAACCGGGCATGCCGGAGCCGCGCAAGCGCTGTTTCGATCCTGTCGTCGACGCCGGCACGCGCTTGCTGATACTGGGCAGCCTGCCCGGCGAAAAATCGCTGGCGCACAGTCAATATTATGCGCATCCGCAAAACAAATTCTGGAGGCTGCTGGGCGAAGTGCTGGGCGTGGACTTGACCAGCCAGCCCTATGAGGCGCGGTTGAGCAGCTTGTTGGCGCACGGCGTGGGCCTGTGGGACGTGGTGGCGCAGGCGCAGCGCATGGGCAGCTTGGACAGTAATATCCGCGTACGCGACGATAACGACCTGGTGGCCCTGGCCGTCAGCTTGCCACGGCTGCAAACCATCGCCTTCAACGGCGGCACGGCCGCGAAGCTGGGCGTCAAGGTGCTGGGCGAGCATGCGCAGCGTTACCGCATCGTCAGCTTGCCGTCGAGCAGCCCGGCCTACACGCTCGCGTATGCGCAGAAACTGCAGGCGTGGTTGTCTTTGCGTAGCGGATAAGTGGTGTCAGGCGACGACCCGGTGCATGGGGCGGAGGGCTTGTTCTTGCCGGTACTGGCGCCGCCAGTACCAGGCGATGCAGATCAAGCCAAGCACGGATGGCGCCAGCTGCGTCCAGGGTTGCCCCATGCGTAGCAAATTGCCTGCGGCGGCCGAGAACATGGCGAACAGCGAGGCGAGCAGCTTGTAAATGTGTTCATAGCGCCACAACACGCCATGCCAGCGCCGGGGAAAGGCCCAGCGTGCGCCGTCGTAGACGAGGATGGTGGCCAGGCCGCCCAGAGATGACAGGACGACGATGGTTTGCTGTCCGGAAGCATCGTGCTGCAGGCGCAGCAGGATCAGCCCGCCCGCCGTCAGGGCCGCCGCCGTCAGCCAGCCATCGACGGCTTGCGGACCTGCATCCCGCGTGTAGACGGCGCGCCAGCCGCTCAGCAGCTGGTACAGCACCAGCACCGTCAGCACGGCAAAGACGGGGCGATAGGCAAACAGCAGATTACCGATGGCGGCCGTGGCGCAGACCAGCAAGGTGAGCCAGGCGAACAGCCTGCCGCGGCGGCGGTGCTGCGGCGTGCCCTTGGAGGTAGCCACCAGGAACAAGCCCAGGCCGATGGCGGCGCTGCCGGCCAGCACATGGGTGGCAATATTGATCAGTTGCGGCTGGGGCATGCGCATCTCCGGAAGGTGCGCCAGGCTGGTCGCACGCTAACGGGAGATGGTATCTTGATAATTGTAGATTGCCAAGGCGGCAGGCGGCAGGCGGCGGGGGAAGAGGCGGAATTTACGCCGGTGCGTACGGCTGCGCTTCCAGCGGCTGTCCCTTGGCATCGAATTTCAGCGCGACCGACAATTGCGTCACGCCGATGGTGGCCAGTGCATCGCAGATGTCGTCGACTTCGTCCTGCAGGTCGGCAGCCAGGTCCAGCGGCTTGTCGGCGCTGTGCAGCAGCTGGCCGCCCGCCATGCTGACGTTGACGCGCAGCAGCATCTCGCCATGCTCATCGGCCGGGCCGACGACCACCGAGACGTCGCCGGCGTCCACGTTATTTTCCGCCAACGCATGGTTGATGCCCGACATCATCTGCAGCATCGCATACTCGCTCATGCCTTGTTCCTTGCCACCGTGGAACAGATCCTGGTACAAAAAGCTCACTTCCAGGGCGCTGCCGGCCGGCGCCAGGCAGCGTTTCACCAGGCCGCCCACTTCCGTCGTCCACAGCTGGTAGCGGGCCATGCGCGCGTCGAACCAGGCGTCGAGCGCCGCTTCATCCTTCGGTTCCGCATAGAACGGGTCATCCACGCGCTTGAGGGCAAAGCCCAGCAGGAAGCGCAGTTCGACGGCCGTGTCTTGCGGGCCGAAAGCCGTCTCGCTCCAGCCGACAATGCTGCTTTCCAGGCCCGGCGTGGCGACGATCTTCTTGTCCGTCATCGACGCGTACGCATCGCGCACCATCTCGTGCAGGTGGCTATAGGTGATGCGGTCGATTTCATCGAGGTCGTAGGCATGGCTCATCAAGACCACCTTGGCTTTGGCGCTTTCCAGCTGCGACTGTTGAAAACTTTTCACCAGCGTTTCAAACGCGTCCTGGTCCTGGAAACTGTCCGCTTCCTTCAGGCCGCCCGTGCTTTGCACCAGCAGGGGCACGACAAAGGCGTTGATTTCCATGGCCGGGGCATTCTCGCGGCGGATCACGGAAATCGATGCCGCTTCCTCGATATGGCTGCGCAAATACTGGTAGGCGCCCACGTCTTCGTACTTGGCGCGCTCGATGGCGTCGTACAGGATTTCATCCTTCTTTTGATTCAATGCCTTGCGGATCAGGCGGCCGAACTCGACGGCTTGCTCGGCCAGCACCGTGCCCTGCGATTCGCTGTCTTCCTGTTCCGCCAGGTTCAGGGCCATCGTGCACAGCATGCGCGTGACGGACTCATCCTTGTCTTCAGGCGTGTTGGCGGTTTTACGGGGGACAGGGCGCTTATTTTTGGGCATGGCGATCAACAAGTTAAGAAAGACGGGTCAGGCAAACGGAAACGGGCGCCATGGCTATGCCAGGCGCCGGGACGGATCATACAGGCGGACGCGGCCGCCTGATACATCAATGGTCGGTATCGAACATCTCGTGCAACTCGTCGAGCAGGTCGGCGGCTTCTTCCTGCGACAGGCCGAGATGCTGGCAGGCAAGTTCGCCGCCCTTGTCCCACTCCAGCGAGGTACTGTTGCCATGGTAGCGCTGAATGCCCTTTTCGGCCAGCAGCGACAGGGCAACGAGCGAACGGATGGCGTCGTCCGTGGACGGGTCCGCCAGCACCGTGTAGTCGTGGTGGTGCAAAATCGCCCAGGAGACATCGGAGGACAGGCCCCAGTTGCGCGCGAGCAAGCAGCCGATGGCCGCGTGGTTGGTCTGGTGGCGCGCGTCTTCCAGGCTGGTAAAGCAATTGTGCGCATCATTGGCCGCCGCCGCGTACGTCTTGACGTAGTCGGGAAAGCGGTTCATCAGCAAAGGCACGCCGATATCGCAGAACAGGCCGAAGGTATGGGCAATGTCGGGCGGGGCGATGCGCAACTTGCGCGAGGTAAACACCAGGGCGCGCGCGCGCTTGGCCGACACATCCCAGAAGTTGGTCAGTTCCACGCCTTCCGCTTCCAGCGCCTGGCGCGCCAACAAGCCCGTCATCATGGCGCTGCACTGGTTGATGCCGAGAAAGTTGATGCCTTGTTCGACGGATTTGGCCTTGCGCGTGGCACCATAGAAGGGCGAATTGGCCAATTTCAGCAGGGCGCCGGACATGCCGACATCGTCGGCGATGATGCGCGCGATGCGCCGCGGCGACGGGTCGTCTTCGGCCAGTTCCCGCTGCAGGTCGACCAGCAGGCTGGGACGCGGCGGGATGCGGATGGACCGCATCAAGGCGTCAACCGGATCTTCCTGCACTACCTGCTTTTGCGCTGCCGCTCTCATCATCATTGTCTTGCCCGCTGGTTATTCTGTCGTGCGCTGCGCATGGACGGCCTCATGGACGCCTTGTGCAATGCCCGATGATTATCCATGTTTATGCATGGCAATAGTTCATCTCTACAATAGATTGTCGAAAAATTCCTGTTTTTGCCGTGATTGCCACTGATGTTGGTCATTTTGCGACGCAATCAACCCCTGTTTTTATGGTAAAAAAAGTAAGGTGTATTTGTTTTTAAGGCAGCCGCTGGTGCGTATGGGCAGGCGTGGCGCTACAATTGCCACATGAAAAGACTCTTGGCGGGCATCGATTTTGCGGACGATTCTTGCAGCGTGGCGCGCCAGCTGATCGGCGTGACAGTGCTGGTCGACGGCGTGGGCGGGCGCATCGTGGAAACGGAAGCGTATGACCGGCTGGACCCCGCTTCGCACACGTATGGCGGCATGACGCCGCGCAATGCGGCCATGTTCGGCCCGCCCGCGCATGCCTATGTGTACCGCTCGTATGGCTTACACTGGTGCCTGAACTTTGTGTGCCGCGAAGCGGGTCATGGCGCAGGCGTGCTGATCCGCGCCATCGAGCCGCTGGCGGGCCTTGACGCCATGCGCGAACGGCGCGGCGTCGATGAACTGAGGTTACTGTGCTCGGGGCCAGGCAAGTTGTGCCAGGCGCTGGGTGTCACGCATAGGCATAACCGGCTGGCGCTCGATGCGTCACCGTTCATGTTGCTGGCCCGCGAGGATGACGTGACGGTGCAAGCGGGGCCGCGCATCGGCATTTCCAAGGCGATGGAAACGCCGTGGCGCTTCGTGCTGGCCGGCTCGCCCTACCTGAGCAAACCGATGCGCGTACCAGCCGTCTAGCCGTCCGGCCCGGTGTCAGGCGCCGCGCTGGCGGCGGGGCGTGGTGCTGCGGGGCATGCCGCGTAGCGGGCTGTGCAGCGCGCGCCGGTCCGTTCCCTTGACGGGGCTGGCCGGATGCTGGAATGCCTCGTCTTCGCTGTGGCCGGCTGGCGTAGCAGGGCGCTCGTCCAGGGTGAACACGGCCACTGCCGCCGACAATTTGACGGCCTGGTCCTGCAAACTGGCCGCCGCTGCCGCCGCCTGCTCCACCAGGGCCGCATTTTGCTGGGTGACATCATCCATTTGCGTGACGGCCTGGTTCACTTCCGTGATGCCTGAGGCCTGCTCAGCGCTGGCCTGTTTCACGCGCTGGATGATGTCATTGACTTGCTGCACCGAGGCAACGATGGCGCCCATGCTGTCGCCCGCTTGCTGCACGGCCACGCTGCCGCCATCGATGGTGGTGACCGAGGTGGCGATCAGGGTCTTGATTTCCCTGGCCGCCTGCGCCGAGCGTTGCGCCAGTGTGCGCACTTCGGACGCGACCACGGCAAAGCCGCGGCCTTGTTCGCCCGCGCGCGCCGCTTCCACTGCCGCGTTTAGCGCGAGGATATTGGTCTGGAAGGAGATACCATCGATCACGCCGATAATATCCACGATCTGGCGCGAATTGGCGCGTATCGTCGCCATCGTCGTCACCGCCTGCTGCATCGACGCACCTCCTTGCACGGCCAGGGCGGAGGCTTGCCCCGCCAGCTCGCAGGCCAGCTGGGCGTTGTCGGCATTGTCATTGACGGCTTGCGTCAGCGCTTCCATGGCGCTCGACGTTTCTTCCAGTGAACTGGCTTGCATTTCCGTGCGCGCCGACAAATCCAGATTGCCGGTGGCAATTTCACGCGATGCCGTGTCGATCGATTGCACGGCAGCCATGATGGTGCGCAAGGTCTGGTTCAGGTTGGCGATGGTCTGGTCCAGCACGCGCGACGTGGCGGCGATCTCGTCATTGCCCTGCTTGGGCGCACCGGCGATCAGCTTGCCTGCCGCCAGGTCTTGCACGGCGTCGGCAATGCCGCGGATTTCCACCAGCATGGCGCGGCGTACCAGCATGGTCACCACGATGGAGACCAGGATGGAGAGCAGGACGGTCAGCAGCAGGCTCCAGCCCAGGCTGCGAAACTCGGCGCTGGCCGTCGCATGGGCCTGGCTGCTGAGCGTCGTTTCCAGGGCCGATAACTGTGCCAGCTGCGAATTAAACTGGCCGAATTGCGTTTCCGCCTTGAGCATCGAATTGGTGGCGATCGACTGGTCCATCTGCGCCATTTCCATGGTTTCCAGCACGGCCTTGCGGTAGCCGGCCAGGGCCGTGATGGCCGCATCGACCAAGGTGCGCTCGGCGCCCGTGGCTGTGGCGCGCAGCGTGGTCAGCTGGGTGCCGATGGCCGCGTGGCGTGTCTTGATCTGTTGCTCCAGTGTATCGAGGCGAGCCTTGGCGAAGCTGCCATTCGTCCACGACAGCAACTGGTACATATTGCCGTGTACTTGCCTGGCCTCTCCTAGTACGTCGGCGGCCGCCTTCAGATGCGTGATGCGTACCCGTACCATGTTTTCCAGCGAGGAATTTTGCCGCACCATGCCATACCAGGCGCCGCTCGAGCTGAGTATCAGCAGCAGCAAGACCAGGGCGGGCGCCAGCAATAATTTTGGTCCGATGCGTAATGTATTGAGCATGCTTGACTCCTGGCTATGGCTGTTCCAAGCGCAGGCGGCGCACAGCGTTCGTGTACACCGCCGTTGCCTTATTTTTTGTAGATCCCCGCTTCCAGCACCACGTCGTTGACACGCAGGATGTACGTGGTCTTCGGCTCGATCTTGCCGCTGGTGGGATTCTTGTACTGGTAGTCGACCCAGCCCTTGCCCTGCTTTTGCGCCAGCTCGATGATTTCACGGCGATATTTCTTGCCATTCGCATCAGGCACATCCGTCAAATCCTTGCCCACGATGGAAGGATTGATGGGGTGGGCCAGCACGATGCCCGTCTTGATATCGCGCATGTCCACATACAGCGAGCCCTGCACGAAGTCGGGGTCTTTCGCCGTGATTTTCTTCATCATCTCTTCCTTGCCATGCGCCTTCATGAAGGCGGCGCCCCGTTCGGCCATGGCGATGGCGTCTTTTTCCGTTGGTTCGACCGCGGCACTGACGCTGCCGCCGGCAAAGGCCAGGCACAGCAGGCTACCCGTGAATAAGCGTTTCATGACAGCTCCTTGTGAGAATCGAGGGATGTGTTGCACAGCCGTAATTTACGTCGTCGAGGGTCCCATCAAATTGCGATGGAACAAACTAAGGTGTTGCTTGTAGGCAGCGAGCAACGTATCGGAAGGCTTGTTGATGTGTAGCAATTTGGTTCTTTATGGCAAGAATTATGATGACTTTCACAGCATGCGGAGCTGGCATGGTCTGTGGGAGAAAAGGCTGTAATTGGCCGATATAGGACAAATTTCATGAAAGTTATCGCTATTTATTAGCAAGGAGACTATCGTGTCCGCACTCATTACCGAGCCGTTTTCAACCAAGTTCAAGCCGTATACGCGGCAAACCATTCATCAGGCGCGGCAGTGGGAATGGCTGCCGGAAGAGCAGCGCGAAGCCGTGCAAGTGGTGTCGCACGTCTTGCCGTTTCGCACCAATGCCTATGTGCTCGACCAGTTGATCGACTGGAACAATATTCCTGACGATCCCATCTACCGCCTGGTTTTTCCCCACCGCGACATGCTGCCGCCCGAACAGTACGCGCACTTGCGCGACCTGGTGCTGCTGCAGCGTGATAAGGCTGCCATCGATGCCTATGTGCATGGTATTCGCTTGGGCATGAATCCCCATCCTGCCGGGCAGATGACGCATAACGTGCCGAAAGTCAACGATGCGCCCGTGCGCGGCCTGCAGCATAAATATGCGCAAACGGTGCTGTTTTTCCCCAGCGCGGGCCAGACGTGCCACGCGTATTGCACCTTCTGCTTCCGCTGGCCCCAGTTCGTCGGCATGGATGACATGAAATTCGATGCGCGCGAGTCGCATGAGTTGGCCGCCTATCTGAAACTGCATCCGGAAGTGACGGACGTGCTGATCACGGGCGGCGACCCGATGATCATGAATACCCGCCAGTTGGCGGCCTACCTGGAACCACTGCTCGAACCGGGCCTGGAACATATCCAGAACATCCGCATCGGTACCAAGGCGGTGGCGTATTGGCCGCAGCGTTTTGTCTCCGACCGCGACGCGGACGATTTGCTGCGCCTGTTCGAGCGTATCGTCAAGGCGGGCAAGAACCTGGCCGTGATGGGCCATTACAGCCATGCCGTGGAGTTGCGCCAGGACATCGCCCAACAAGCGGTGAAACGCATCGTCTCCACGGGCGCCACCTTGCGCATGCAGGGGCCGCTGATCCGCCACATCAATGAAGACCCGGCAAGCTGGGCCGAACTGTGGCAGACGGGCACGCGCCTGGGGGCGATTCCGTATTACATGTTTGTCGAACGGGACACGGGGCCGCGCGGCTATTTCGAGTTGCCGCTGGCGAAGGCACATGAAATCTTCCAGGCCGCCTACCAGATGGTGTCCGGCCTGTCGCGCACCGTGCGCGGGCCCTCCATGAGCGCGTTCCCCGGCAAGATCGTCATCGATGGCATCGTCAACATCCATGGTGAAAAACTGTTTGCCCTGCAATTTTTGCAGGCGCGCAACCCGGACTGGGTACGCAGGCCGTTTTATGCGAAGTTCGATGCAGAAGCGACGTGGATAGACGATTTGAAGCCCGCGTTCGGCCACGATAAGTTCTTTTTCGAGACGGATGAGGTTATGCCGCAGTTGCCGCATAAAATCATCCGCCTGGCACAGGCCGCCTGAGCATGCACGGCGCCGGCGTCTCTTCCCGTTCCGGCGTGGCCGTGTTTTGTCTGGTGTTCCTGCCGTTTGCGCTCGGTCATTACCTGTCGTGCCTGCTGCGCGGCGTCAATGCCGTGCTGACGGCGGAATTGCTGGGCGCCATCGCCCTGACGCCGGCGCAGCTGGGCTTGCTGACCAGCGCCTTTTTTCTCGCCTTTGCGCTGGTGCAACTGCCGATCGGCATGGCGCTCGACCGTTACGGCCCCCGCACGGTGCAACTGTGGCTGCTGGCGCTGGCGGCGCTGGGTGTGTGGCTGTTCAGCCGGGGCCACAGTTTTGCCGAGCTGATGTGGGCGCGGGCCATGATGGGGGCAGGCCTGGGCGGCTGTTTCATGGCCGCCGTGAAAGCGATCTCGTGTGCTATCGCTCCCGTGCGCCTGCCTTCCGTGCACGGCTATCTGATCGCCGTGGGCGGCCTGGGTGCGGCCACGGCCACCATGCCCGTCAAGCTGGCTCTGCACTACACGGACTGGCGCGGCGTCTTTCTGGGCCTGGCGCTGGCGGCGCTGGCCATCGGCTTGCTGATCCGCCTGCTGTCGCCGGTGCTGCCGGCGCCCGTTGTTGCCATGAACAAGGTGAGCAAGGTCAGCAAGGTCAGGGTATGGAGCGTGTACCGCGATCCCGGCTTTCGCCGCACCATCGCGCTGATCCTGCTGCCGCACACGGTGTTCTTTGGCGTGCAGGGCTTGTGGGTGGGGCGCTGGTTGGCCGACGTGGGCGGCCTGTCCGATGTCAGCGTGGCGTATTTTTTGTACCTGGGCATGGCGGCCGTCATCTTCGGCGCCATCGGCATGGGCATGCTGACGGAATGGGCTGGGCGGCGTGCGATTGAACCCATGCAAGTGGCGGCTGCCGGCATCGTCCTGTTTGTCGCTGTGCAAGTGGCGATGGCGTTTAACGTCGTGCCCAGCCTGCCCATGCTGTCCGTGCTGTTTACCTTGCTGGGCACGGTGACGGGCCTCGAATATGCGATCGTCGCGCAAAGCATGCCGGCCAGCTTGACGGGCAGGGCGGCCACCTGCCTGAATCTGCTCATTTTTACGGGCGCCTTCCTGGTGCAGGCGGGTTTTGGCCTGATCCTCGGCTGCTGGCCCCTGAACAGCTTGCAGCAGTATCCGCCGCAAGCGTATCAGGTGGCGTTTGGCGTGCTGGCGGCCTTGCAACTACCGGGACTTGCGATGTTTTTCATCCACCGCTACAGGCGTGCCGGGCCATCCGGTAAAATGGCAGCCTGCACAGCGGCAATGATCAACTCCAAGGAAGACTATGAAACTCGTTCGTTATGGACGTCCAGGCAAGGAAAAACCGGGCCTGATCGATGAAGAAGGCAAACTGCGCGACCTGTCCGGCGTGGTTCAGGATATTGATGGCGCGCAACTGTCCGACAAGGCCCTGCGCAAGCTGGCCAAGCTCGACGAAAAGACGCTGCCCCTGGTGCGCGGCAATCCCCGCTTTGGCGTGCCGCTGGCGAAAGTCGGCAAGTTCATCGGCATCGGCCTCAATTACGCGGATCACGCGGCCGAATCCGGCATGCCGATCCCGGCCGAGCCCATCGTCTTCATGAAGGCAATTACTTGCCTGAATGGCCCGGACGACAATGTCGTGTTGCCCAAAGGTTCGAAAAAGACAGACTGGGAAGTGGAACTGGGCGTGGTCATCGGCACGCGTGCGCAGTACGTGAGCGAAGAGGATGCGCTGCAATACGTGGCCGGCTATTGCGTCGTCAACGATATTTCCGAGCGCTCGTTCCAGCTGGAGCGGGGCGGTCAATGGGATAAAGGCAAGGGCTGCGACACCTTCGGCCCCATCGGTCCGTGGCTGGTGACGCGCGATGAAGTCATCGACGAGCAAGACCTGGACCTGTACCTGGAAGTCAATGGTAAACGCATGCAGACCGGCAATACGCAAACCATGATCTTCACGGTGGCGCAGATCGTCAGCTACCTGTCGCAATTCATGACCCTGGAACCGGGCGACGTCATCGCCACGGGCACGCCGCCGGGCGTGGGCCAGGGCCGTAAGCCGCAGCGTTTCCTGAAGAAGGGCGACAGCATGCGCCTGGGCATCCCCGGCCTGGGCGAACAGCAGCAGGACGTGGTCGCCTGGACGGCTTGATGGCCGGTAGCGATATCGACCGTCTGCCGCCGCTGCCTTTGGCGCAGCTCGACGCGCAGCAGCGCGTGGCCGCGCAAGCCATCATCGACGGTCCGCGCGGGGCGTTGTACGGCCCCTTCGTGCCGCTGATCCGCAGCCCCGAGCTGATGGAAACGGCGCAACGCATGGGCGAGTATTTGCGCTACCGCAGCGCCATCGGCACGCGCCTGTCGGAACTGGCGATTCTGGTGACGGCGCGCCAGTGGAACCAGCAAGTCGAGTGGGCCATCCACGCGCCGCTGGCCGTGCAGAACGGCATCGCGCAAGCGGCCGTGGACGCCATTGCCGCGCGGCGCGCGCCGCTTGCCCTGAAAGAAGATGAGCAAGCCGTGCACGACTTTTGCGTCGAGTTGCAGCAGAACAAGCGCGTCAGCGATGCCACGTATGCGCGCGCGCTGGCGCTGTTCGGCGAACACGGCGTGGTCGACTTGATGGGCATCAATGGTTACTACACTTTCCTGGCCATGGTCATGAATGGGGCGCAGACAGCGGTGCCGGCATTGGGCGTGCCGCCCTTGCCCGCCTGATTAGAAGAGTTCTTCAGGAAAAGATGGATAAAGTGTAATGTGGTTGAAATTATTCAATATATAATTTTGCTTCCCTTCCATTGCCAACAAGCTCAATGAAAACTCGTCCGTACTTCACCCTGATGGGCCGCGCCTTGCTGGCGTTGGCCCTTTCTTTTTCCCCCTTGATGACGGTGCGCGCGCTGGCCGCCGAGACCGCCGCTACCGCGAACCCCGGCGCTTCCGCCTTGGAAAATTCCGTCGTCAAGGTGTTTTCCACCCTGCGCGGGCCGGACCCCTATAAACCCTGGAGCAAGGCTGCGCCGCAAGAGGTGACGGGTTCCGGCGTCGTCATCGAAGGCCGCCGCATCCTGACCAATGCGCACGTGGTCGGGTATGCCAGCCAAGTGCAGATCCAGGCGAATGGCGCCGGCGACAAGATACCGGCGACCGTGCTGGCCATCTCGCGCGGCATGGACCTGGCCTTGCTGAAAATCGATGACGACAGTTTTTTCGCCAGCCACAAAGCGGTGCCGCGCGCCAATCTCTTGCCGGACGTGCGCGATGCCGTGCTGGCGTATGGCTATCCGACGGGCGGCACGTCGCTGTCGATCACCAAGGGCATTGTTTCGCGCATCGAATTCGTGCGCTACAACTTCCCCGTCTCGGGCTTGCGCATCCAGATCGATGCGGCCATCAACCCGGGCAATAGCGGCGGCCCCGTGATTGCCGGCGAGAAGATGATCGGCCTGGCCTTTGCCGGCATGCTCAATGCGCAAAACATCGGCTATATCATCCCCAATGAAGAAATCGAGCTGTTCCTGCGCGATCAGGAAAGTGGCGTACCCAAGGGCAAGCCGGCCATGCGTGACGTGACGCAAACGCTGGAAAATCCCGCGCTGCGCACGTATTTGAAGCTGGCCAAGGGTGTCGAGGGCGCCGTCGTGATGACGCCGGCCAGCAAGGACGCCGCCTATCCGCTCAAGGAGTGGGACGTGATCACGCATATCGGCGATTTTCCTATCGACAACCAGGGTATGGTCAAGCTGAATGCCAACAGCCGCGTGCGCTTCCAGTACCGGGTGCAGCAGCTGGCGAAAGACGGCCTGCTGCCGTTGACGGTGGTACGCCAGGGCGCGCCCCTGAAAATCAAGGTGCCCGTCTCGGCTGCGCACCCGATGCTTATTGCCAGCCTGCAGGGCAATTACCCGTCCTATTTCATTTTTGGGCCCATGGTGTTTTCGCGCGCCAGCACGGAATTCATGGCGGCGCCGAATGGCAACGCGGCGATGCTGGGCGGCATGGCGTTTGCCGGCAATCCGCTGGCCACGCGGCGCGGCGATGCGCCCGATGGCGAGCGCGAAGAACTGGTGGTGATTGCCGCGCCGTTCTTCCCGCACAAGCTGATGAATGGCTACAGTACCCGTTTCTTCTCGGTCGTCGATTCCGTCAATGGCGTGCGCGTGCGCAGCCTGGCGCACCTGGTGGCCTTGCTGCGCGACCAGACGGATGAGCTGCTGACGTTCCGCTTCCAGCAGCGCGATGCGGAAATGGTCGTCGTGCCGCGCAAGGACATGCTGGCGGCGACGGAATCGGTGCTGACAGACAACGGCATCCGTTCGGAAGCGTCACCCGACATGTTGAAAATCTGGAATGAAAAAACGCCGGCGAACTGATCGTTCCCGGCGTTACGTACAGATACAACAGCAGGCGCGGCCCACACCGCGCCTGTTTTTCTTTAAGCCAATACTTTTTTCAGCCAGGCGCCGATGGCGTCGATTTCTTCCTGGCACAGCGAGTGCTGCATCAGGTACTCATGCCATTCCACCTTGTAGCCCATGCCGGTGAGTAAGTCGCGCGACTGCTGTGCGCGGGCGATCGGCACCACAGGGTCGGCCGTGCCGTGCGCCATGAAGATGGGCGTCTGCAGGCTCGCTGGCGTGCGCTCAAGCGCCGTCTTGTCGGCCAGCGGCAGATAGCCGGACAGGCACATCAGGCCGGCCAGCGGTTCCGCGTGGCGCAAGCCCGTTTGCAAGGTCATGGCGCAGCCTTGCGAGAAGCCTGCCAGGATGATGCGGCTGGCGGGAATGCCGCGCGCCTTTTCGCGCGCGATCAGCGCTTCGACCTGTGCCTGCGAGGCGCGCAAGCCGCTCTCATCTTCGCGGCGCACCAGGTCGTTCTCGCGGATGTCGTACCAGGCGCGCATCACATAGCCGTTGTTGATGGTGACGGGTATGGTGCCGGCGCTGGGGAAGATGAAGCGAATGGCGGGGCAGCCGCGCAAATCGAGTTCTTTCACCAGTGGCACGAAGTCGTTGCCGTCGGCGCCCAGGCCGTGCATCCAGATGATGGAGACGGTGGGGTTCGGGGCGCTGTCGAGTTCGATGGTTTCCAGCAAGGTGCTCATGTATTTTCCTCAGGTATTGGTTGCGCCGGACGCAACGCCGATTTGGGACGGAAGGCCTTGCAGATGGCCGGGTCGGTTTCCATGTAGGGACCGCCGATGAGGTCGAGGCAATACGGCACGGCGGCAAAGATGCCGTTGACCAGTTGCATGCCATCGGCATCCTTCAAGCCTTCCAGGGTTTCCTTGATGGCTTTCGGCTGGCCCGGCAAGTTCATGATCAGGGCGGCACGCTCGGGCGTTTCACGGATCACGGCCACCTGGCGCGACAAAATCGCCGTCGGCACGAATTGCAGGCTGATCTGGCGCATCTGTTCGCCGAAACCGGGCATTTCCTTGGTCCCGACGGACAAGGTCGCGTCCGGCGTCACATCGCGCCGTGCCGGGCCAGTGCCGCCCGTCGTCAGGATCAGATGGCAGTGGCTCAGGTCGACCATGTCGATCAAGGTATTCTCAATTTGCGAGCGATCGTCAGGGATCAAACGCTTTTCCAGGCGGAAAGGCGTGCGGATGGCGGCGGACAGCCAGCTTTCCAGGGCCGGGATGCCCAGGTCTTCATACACGCCGCCGCTGGCGCGGTCCGAGATCGACACGAGGCCGATAATCAATTCGTCTTCTATCGTGGTCATGGAGCACCTGTCTATGTCGTAAAAAAAACCGGGTTGGTTCCCGGTTTTTATCAACCCAAGCCCAAGAGCTGGGGTTTATTCGTCGTCTTCTTGCTCAACGTCATCTTCATCGGCATCTTTCTTGCCGCTGTTTTTCTTCTTGGCGATCTCTTTCAAGATCTGGAAGATTTCACGGTAGGCCTTTGGCGGCTTGTTCTCGGCCTGCTCTTTGCGGGCATTGCGGATCAGGGTGCGCAGCTGCTGCACGTCCAGTTCCGGGTTTTCCGACAGCAAGACGGTCAATGCCTTGTCGTCCGTCAAGAGTTTGTCGCGGCGGCGTTCCATCGCGTGCATATTGGCCGTATCGGCTTTCGACAAGCCTTTCCAGCTATCGATGGTGCGTTGGATGGCGGCAACTTCTTCCTCATCCAGGGTGCGCATTTTTTTGCCCACGTACTGCAACTGGCGGCGGCGGCCTTCGTGATCGCGGATCATCTGGCATTCGAGGATGGCTTCGCGCACGTCTTCCGGCATTGGAACGCGCTTGACGCGGTCGCGTGCTTCATTGACGAGTTCTTCCCCCATCTTTTGCAGGACGGTCATCTGACGCTTGAGTTCCGACTTCGACGGACGTTCATATTCCTGTTCGAATTCGGTGGATTGGAAGCCGCAAGCTCCCCGGTTTGGATTTGGCATGATAAGGCGGGATTGGCCGCGTAGGCCGCACCTGTAAACTGTAAACGACTGCTATGATAACCTTTTTAGCGGCTTTCCGAAGAAAACAGCGCATGAACGACTCCGTATTTACCCATAGTCAAGAGCAATTGCAGCAACTAGCCCGTGATGTGTTGTCTTTTGCGCGGGAAGCGGGCGGCACCGACGCAGCCGTCGAAGTCAGTGTAGGCGGTGGCTTGTCCGTTTCTGTACGAAAAGGCAAGATCGAGACGATCGAGCAAAACAAGGACAAGGGCATGGGCGTGAGCGTGTTTGTCGGTAAGAAGCGCGGCAATGCCAGCACCTCCGATTTCTCGCCGTCCGCCTTGCGCGCCACGGTGGACGCCGCCTACAACATCGCCCGCTTCACGGCCGAGGATGATTGTGCCGGCCTGGCCGACGTGGACATGCTGGAAATGGCGCCCCGCGACTTGCAATTATTTTATCCATGGCTGATTTCCGCCGAGGACGCCGTCGTGCTGGCCCAGCGCGCCGAGGCGGCCGCGTTTGCCGTCGACCCGCGCATCACGAACAGCGAAGGCGCTGGCGTGCATGTGCAGCAATCGCATTTCGTTTCCGCCAATTCGCGCGGCTTCATCGGCGGCTACCCGTTTTCGCGTCACACCCTGTCCGTGGCGCCCATCGCCGGCAAGGGCGCCAAAATGCAGCGCGACGACTGGTATTCGTCCGTGCGCGACGCCTCCAAAATGTCGAGTCCGGAAGCCATCGGCCGCTACGCCGCCGAACGCGCCCTGTCGCGCCTGAACGCACGCAAACTGGGCACGCGCACCTGTCCCGTGCTGTTCGAGGCACCGCTGGCGGCCGGTTTGCTCGGTACCTACGTGCAAGCGACCTCGGGCGGCGCCCTGTACCGCAAATCCACTTTCCTGAACGATTCCCTGGGCACACAAGTGCTGCCCTCGCACGTGCAGATCTTTGAAGACCCGCACGTGATCGGCGGCGTCGGTTCTGCGCCGTTCGACGAAGAGGGCGTGAAAACCGTCAGCCGCGATGTCGTCAATGATGGCGTGGTACAAGGTTACTTCCTGTCGACTTACACGGCCCGCAAGCTGGGCATGCAGACGACGGGCAACGCGGGTGGCTCGCACAATCTGTACCTGACGTCCAGCCAGACGGCCACCACCGATGATTTTGTTGCCATGCTGAAAAAGCTGGGCACGGGCTTGCTGGTGACCGAACTGATGGGGCAAGGAACCAATTACGTGACGGGCGACTATTCGCGCGGCGCCTCCGGTTTCTGGGTGGAAAATGGCGTGATCCAGTATCCGGTGGAAGAAATCACTATCGCCGGCAACATGAAGGACATGCTGCGTAACATCGTCGCCGTGGGCGCCGACGTCTTGCGCCGTGGCACCAAAGAGACGGGTTCCATCCTCATCGAGAGCATGGTGGTGGCGGGCGGCTGAGCGGAAGCATTCCTCCTTGTCATAAGGCGCCGCTGGCGCCTTTTTTCTTGTCCCTGTGTTTTTTCGGGCAGCGGCATGATCGTCATACGGCGGAAATATTCCCTTCGTATGATGGCGCCACCTGACGTTATTTGCGTGGTTTAGATGCTTTTAATGTAAGTAAGCCGAACTTCGTGATATTTCATGCAAGATGAGAATCTTGCAGTAACGCGTCGTTGTTGATCCAACCTGCATAGTGAACTCTCCATGACCTACTCCCGTACCCGCATCGCCCGCGCGGTGGCCCTGTTGTGTGCCATGCACGCTCTGTTCTCTACCCAGGCGCAAGCCCATGGCGATGCGCTCGCCGCACCAACTGTCGCCAGCGATTCCCTGGAGGCACCGCAAGCCGTGATCGTCACCGGCACGCGTGGCAGCAACCGCACGCAGTTCGACACCATGGCGCCCGTCGATGTGTTCAACCGCGACGATATCGGTGCCGTCGCATCGTCGGACTTGAACGATGTGCTGGCGCAATTGGTTCCCTCGTATGTGGTACAGCGCTTGCCGATGGCCGATGGGCAAGTCTTTGTGCGTCCCGCCACCTTGCGCGGCCTGTCGCCGGACCAGACCCTGGTGCTGGTCAACGGCAAGCGCTTCCACCGCAGCGCCTTGCTGGGCGCGCGCGGCGCGCAAGCGCCCGACCTGGCGCAGATTCCCGTGTCCGCCATCAAGCGCATCGAAGTGCTGCGCGATGGCGCTTCGGCCCAGTACGGCTCCGACGCGATCGCCGGCGTGATCAACATCATCCTCGACGATACGTTGGGCACGGAGCTTTCCTTGCACCATTCGCAATATTCGGAAGGTGACGGCAAAGGCAATGAGCTCAACCTGAAGACGGGCTTTGCCTTTGGCGAGACGGGCAAGGCGACGATTTTCGGCGCGCTGGCCAAGTCCGACCCTACCTCGCGCACGCGCCAGCGGGCCGACGCCATCGCCTTCCAGAACGCCCATCCGGAATTGAAGGTGCCCAATCCCGTGCAGCGCTGGGGCCAGCCTGAGCTCGATAGCAAGCGCATCGGCTTCAATGCCAGCATGGCCCTGTCTGACAGCATCGATCTGTACGGTTTCGGCTTGTACAGCCGCAGCGACGGCACCTCGGATTTTAATTGGCGCAATCCCGACACCAGCACGGGCGCGTATAAAACCAGCAGCCTGTTCCCTGGCTGGAACTTGCGCAGCGTGTATCCGCTGGGTTTTAGTCCCAGCTATTCGAACGACCAGGATGATTTACAACTGGTGGCCGGTGTGCGTGGTCACTTCAACGACCGCTTCGGCTGGGATGTGAGCGCTTCCTACGGCCGCAACCGCATCGATTACCACTTGGCCAACTCCATCAACGCCTCAATGGGGCCGACCAGCCCCACGTCGTTTTACCTGGGCCAGTTGTCGCAGGCGGAAAAAATTCTCAATGCCAATTTCAACTATGAATTGCCCATGGCATCCTTGCCGCAACCGGTCAATATTGCGTTTGGCGCCGAGGCGCGCAATGAAACGTATGGCGTGAAGGCGGGCGATGCGGCGTCCTGGACGGTGGGACCGGGCGCGGCCATTGGCCTGGACGCGAACGCCAACGGCGCACCGGGTTTCAGCAACCGCCAGGCGGGCAGCTGGGGTCAGGACAGTTATGCGGCTTACCTGGACGTGGAAGTGCCTGTCACGAAGGCACTGAGCCTGGGCGGGGCGGCCCGCTACGAGCATTTCTCGGAATTCGGCAGCACCGTCAACGGCAAGTTGTCGGCTCGTTACGCCTTGAGCGCGGACCTGGCGTTGCGTGGCTCCTACTCGACGGGTTTCCGCGCGCCAACGCCCGGCCAGTCGAACACCAACAGCACGAACCAGGGCCTCGACACCAAGACCCTGCTATTGTTTACCAGCGGCCGTCTGGCCAACAACGACCCGCTGGCCATCCTGCTCGGTGCGCAGGCGCTGAAGCCGGAAAAATCGAAAAATCTGTCGCTGGGCCTTACCTGGAAGACGCAGGCCGGCTTTTCCGGTTCGGTCGACGTGTATGACATCAAGGTCAGCGACCGCTTCAGCACGTCCGCTGCGTTTGCCGTGCCGGCTGGCGTGGCCAACCCGCTGCGCTACACCTCGGTCAGTTATTTCACGAATGACTTCGACACCACCACGCGCGGCATCGATATCGTGGGCAGCCACTTGAGCCGTATCGGCGACGGCAAGCTGAACCTGATGCTGGCCTACAATTACAACACGACGAAAGTCGATGGCGGCAAGTCCAGCCTGGTGACCAATCCGGCCCAACGCCAGGTCTTCGAAGAACGCCTGCCGCGCCAGAAAGCCACCATCAGCGGCAACTATGAGCTGGGCAACTGGAATACCTTGGCCCGCGTGCGCTATTACGGCGCGTGGACGGACAATTCCGGCAATGCGACGGGCGATATCTTCCAGCGCTTTGGCGCCATGCAATTTCTTGACCTGGCGGCCAGTTACAAGATCAGCGACCAGCAGTCCGTGCGCGTGGGGATCGATAATGTGCTGGACAAGTATCCTGATGAAGCAAGCTTTCAGGCCAGCCGCGGTCTGATCTATTCGCGCAATGCGCCCTACGACACGGATGGCCGTAAGCTGTACGTCGAGTATGCAGTGAAATTTTAAGGGGAGATGACGATGAATCCACAACGCCGCGCCTTGTTGCGTGCGGGTTCGCTGGCGGCGGCGCTGCCCTTGACGGCGGGCGCAGCATCGGCTGCGGCGGCGTCCACCTTGCCGGTGCTTTTACCGGCAGTGCCGGCCGGCACCACGCCGCAAGCCCTGGCCAGCAACCAGGCGTACTGGCAGGCGGTGGCCGCGCAATACGACACCACCGATGCCGTCGTGCAACTCGACAACGCCTTCTGGGGCTCGATGGCCAGGCCCGTGCTGATGCATTACCAGCAGCAACTGGCGATGGTCAACCGCGACAACGCCTGGTATGCGCGCATGCGCTTTCCGGCCGACTTCGAGGCGGCCCGCGCGGCGGCGGCCAGGGCACTGGGCGTGGGTATCGATGAAATCGTGCTGACGCGGGGCGCCACGGAAGCGCTGCAAGTCTTGATCGCCGGCTACAAGCGCTTGCAGCCGGGCGATACGGTACTTTACGCGGATATCGATTACGACAATATGATCACCGTCACGCGCTGGCTGGAGCAGCGGCGCGGCGTCCAGGTGGTCAATATCGCCATGCCGGAACCGTTTACGCATGACAACGTCATTGCTGCCTATGTTGCTGCCATGGAACGCCATCCGAAGCTGAAACTGATGCTGCTGACACATGTCAACCACCGCAACGGCATGGTCTTGCCCGTGGCCGAGATCAGCCGCCTGGCGCGCACACGGGGCATCGACGTGATCGTCGATACGGCGCATGGCTTTGGCCAGCTGGACATGACGATACCCGACTTGCAGGCGGACTTCGCCGGCATCAACCTGCACAAATGGATAGGCGCGCCCGTCGGCGTGGGCGCTGCCTACATCAAGCGGGGCAGGGTGGCCGATATCGACCCCTGGCTTGGAGAAAAGGCGGGTGACGATATCCGTACCCGCGTGCACACGGGCACGGTCAATTTTGCCGCCTATCTGAGCTTGCCGGCGGCGCTGGACTTGCATGCGCAGATCGGCGTCGCCAATAAGCAGGCGCGGCTGCGGCTGCTGCGCAACCGCTGGGTGGAGGCGGCGCGCGGCATCGATGGTATCGAGGTGCTGGCGTCCAGCGACCCGCGCCTGACGAGCGCCATCGCCTCGTTCCGGCTGAAAGGCAAGACCAGCGTGGCCGACAGTTATGCCCTGTCGAAAAAGCTGGTGCAGGAACACGGCATCTTTGCCGTGCCGCGCGACGGTCTTGCCAGCGGCGCGTGCGTGCGCGTCACGCCGGGCATCTTTACGCCCGAGTCGCATGTGGACCGCCTGATCGTTGCCTTGCGCAAGGTGGCGCGGGGTTAGTGGCCATGGGGCGCTCCAGCGATGGGCGCTCTATGCTTTCACTGCTGGACTTGAGAGTCATCCGTCAGGGTGGCTAAAAACTTCAGCATATCCTCGATCTCGCCCGCCGTCAGTGCCGGCGCCATGCCGCGCTTGCGGCCGAATGGCGCTTCCTTGACGTTGACGTTGGCGCGCTACCTGGCGGGTATGTCATTGAATTTCTGCGCACATTGCGCAGGCTGGGCACCTTGAAGGCGCCGCATGAGTCGCCTTTCATCGCCAGGTCCGTGCGGTCGGGGTCGCACAAGTCCAGGTTGCAATACTCGGGGGCGGCGGTGGCGGGAATGCGCGTATTGCGCGGCACACCCAGGTTGTCGAAACTGAAGTCCGTCAATAGCGATGGCGCGCCATGTTCGCCCCGCACGCCGGGATGGCAAGCGGCGCAATTGCCCTTGCATTCATTGTTGAACAGGGCCTGGCTCCGTCATTCCGTCATTCCGTCATTCCGTCAGCGCGAGGGGAACCTTGTTGGCCAGGTAGAGGTCAGATGTGGAATCGTAGCGGTGGCGCCCAAGCGGGGGCCGGCTCATGGCAGTTGGCGCACGATTGCTTGCCCGAGCCGGCCTGGCCCGTCCTGGTCGACGGGCCGCTGTCATTCGTCTATCAGGCGCGCAAGGTGGACAGGATAGGCTGCAGCACGGCCGCACCCAGCGCGGCGCTGCGGGCGCCGCTCCAGCCCGTTTGCGGGTCGGGATCGTTGGCATTGTCCTTGAACGGCAATTCCAGGGTCAACGACAGGCAGCCGAAGGCGTGCGTGATATGGGGCGAACCCATGGTCAGCACTTCCGGCGTGAACGGGCCGTCTTCATAGCCATGCTCATCCTGGAAGTCGGGGCTGGCCACCTTGAAGTCGGCGATGAAGCGGTCTTGCTCGGCCTTCTGTGCCGGTGTGAAATTTTCCAGCGCATCGCTGCCGGCGACGAACACGTATGGCAAGCCTTCGTCGCCATGCACGTCGAGGAACAAGTCGCAGCCGATTTCATGCATTTTCTGTTTCACCAGGAACACTTCCGGGCTGCGTTCCATCGTCGGCGTCATCCATTCACGGTTCAGGTTGGCGCCGGCCGCGTTGGTGCGCAGGTTGCCATGCACGGAACCGTCCGGGTTCATGTTCGGCACCACGTAGAAGACGGCATCTTGCAGGCACTGGCGGGCAAACGGATTGGCCTGGTCCAGCAAGGCTTCGAGCATGCCTTCGACAAACCATTCCGCCATCGTTTCGCCGGGATGCTGGCGCGCGATGACCCAGACTTTCTTCTCGGCATCGGCGTCGCCGACCACCAGCATATTCATGTCGCGCCCTTCCACGGTGCTGCCCAGGTCGATCAAGCGCACCAGCGGCGACGCTTGCGCGCTGTCGATCAGGGCCAGGTGGCGGTCCCATGGATACGGTTCGAAGTAGGCGTAGTACACGCTTTCTTCTTCCGGCGTGTGTGCTATGGTCATCACCGCGCCGTCAAAGCTGGTGGGCACGCGGAACCAGGTTTCGCGGTCGTAGCTGGCCACAGCCTGGTAGTCTTTCCAGCCGTCCGGGTAGGCCGACTTGCCTGCATTCATGAAGCGGATCGTGCACGCCTCGCCTTGCGCGCCTTGCAAGCGGAAGTAAAACCACTGCGTGATGTCGGCGTGAGAATCCTTGCGGATGTTCAGCTCGATGGATTGGGCATCGTCGGCGCGCAGCACCTCGATCGCGCCGGCGTCGAATTGCTGGCTGATTTTAATGGTCATGAGTGTTCCTGATAAAAACGTATGGGTTTTGCATCGTGTGCAATGGCGCGATGATACCTGTTTTGCGGCGGCCTTTGTGCTGGCGCAAACGATAACGGACGTGCTTTGCTAACGTGGAAGCTCTAACATGGGGAGATCATCATGGATGACAACGGCAAGCACATACGCGAACTGGAAAAGAAAGTCAGCGCCCTCAGCGACGCTCTGGCGCACCTGGGCAAGGGCACGACCTTGCAGGAATTGCTGCGCATCCTGCGTTTCCCCGGCTACACCACGCCGGCCGAATTTACCTTCAATGTCGCCATCCTCGATACCATGCTGGTGCAAGCCAATGCGCTGGAAAAGCTGGGGCAGGATTTATTGGCAGGGGCAAAGCAGGTCGTCGCCAAACAGTGAACGCCTGAGAAAATGCCCATGGCGGCGTTGCGTTGTCTTGGCAGTACTAGTCGTACTGCCTGCGGCCACGCGCCTGGCCCTGAACATTTTTCAGGCGTTCACGTAGTCAGGCCGCTAAAACGCTCGTAGAACCAGGGCTCGACAGATGCGGCCTGCTTATCTTCGCGCCGCAGGGTGGCCAGGATATGTTCCTCGGCCGCCGCGTGGGTGATGCGGTACAGGTCGCGCGCCAGCACGTACGCTTGCGTGCCTGGCCACGGTTCTGGCAGCAGCTCGACGGGCAGTTGCGGATCGTGCAACTGCACGCGGCGATAGGCGTGCGTCAGCAGCGAGCGGATGACGAAGGCTTGCTCGGCATCGAACACGGGTTCTTCTTGCAGCAGGGTCAGCAGCGGCTGGAAGCGGGCGATGAATTTTTCGTAGCCGGCCATCACTTCCGACAAGTCCCAGCATTCGCCCACCATGTCGCGCAGGGGGCGTGTGCTGACATGCGGCAGCTCCGTGGTGTGGCAGACATACAGCTTGCCCTGTACTTCGTTGCGCGCGAGGATATCTTCCAGCGCCTCCGAGTTGCTGGCTGGATGGCCAAAGATGCCGGGAGAGATCAAACCATAGCCCGCCCACAATAATTCCTTGCGCAGCGCGCTCCGTTCGGCGGCACCGATGCTGCCGGCCGGCCCGATCACCAGGGTCCAGCTGCCATCCCAGTGCACGACCAGCGGCGCATAAATGCGGCGATAGGCGCGTTCGAAGCGGGCCAGCGCCTCCGGGCGTATCGTATAGGCGCTGCGGCGGCCGTCACGTTGCGAGCTGAGCCAGCCCTCCTGCGCCAGGCGGAACACGCTGGTGCGCAGCAGGCGATCGTTGACGCCAAACGGCGCCAGCAGTTCGATCAGACTGCCCAGCCAGATGGCGCCGCCGCGCGGCACGATGGCGTCGCCAAAGATGGTCATCACCAGAGACTTTGAGCGCGGTGGGTCGCTTTCCAGGAAATCGGCTATCCATGCCGTGCAGCGGGTGTTCTTCATGTGGTTCCGGTCTGGCCGTGTTGCGGTCGATTCAATAAAAGCAGCAGTTTACTTGGCTGCGCGGGTAGCGCGTCAATAATTTGCCGGAAGCGCTGGTGGCACTTCGCAATGTTTTCTCATCAGCAATATCATACGCACAAAAAAGCGGCACAAGATACGAATTTTTAAAATGACTCACATCAAGTGTATGCAAATCGATTTTTGTATCGTATTATCTGTTCATCGCACCGCGTTGCTGCGCAAAATCAAAGACATGGGAGACAGATCATGTACGCACAAATGGTTGAAACCGGCCTCAAGAACGTCCGTTCCATCGATGACATGGGTCAAGAAGAGCGCGCTTTTCAGGCGCGCATCGACGAAGGCATCAAGATCGAGGCCAAGGATTGGATGCCGGACGCTTACCGCAAGACCCTGATCCGCCAGATTTCGCAGCATGCGCATTCGGAAATCGTCGGTCAATTGCCCGAAGGTAACTGGGTCACGCGCGCGCCGACCTTGAAACGCAAGTCCATCCTGCTGGCGAAGATCCAGGATGAAGCCGGTCACGGCCTGTACTTGTACAGCGCCGCCGAAACCCTGGGCGTGTCGCGCGACGATTTGCTCGCTGCCTTGCACTCGGGCAAAGCCAAGTATTCCAGCATCTTTAACTATCCCACCCTGTCGTGGGCCGACATGGGTGCCATCGGCTGGCTGGTCGACGGCTCCGCCATCATCAACCAGATTCCGCTGTGCCGTTGCTCGTATGGCCCGTATGCGCGCGCCATGATCCGTGTTTGCAAGGAAGAATCGTTCCATGCGCGCCAGGGTTACGACATCATGATGTCACTGTGCAAGGGCACACCAGAACAGAAAGCCATGGCGCAGGATGCGCTGAACCGCTGGTGGTGGCCATCCCTGATGATGTTCGGCCCGTCCGACGCTGCTTCCGTCAACAGCGCCCAATCGGCGCAATGGCGCATCAAGCTGTTTTCGAATGATGAATTGCGCCAGCGCATGGTGGACCAGACCGTGCCGCAAATCGAATACCTGGGCTTGACCGTGCCCGATCCCGACCTGACATTCAATGCCGAGACGGGTCACTATGAATTCGGCGAGATCGACTGGGCCGAGTTCAACAATGTATTGAAGGGCAATGGCCCATGTAACCGCGAGCGCCTGCAAACGCGGGTCAAGGCGTATGAAGACGGTGTATGGTTCCGCGATGCTTTGCTCGCGTATGCCGATAAACAAGCCGCAGTCAAAGCGGCAGCGTAAATACATAAGACAGATAGGGGAGAGCAATATGAGCAAAGAATGGCCATTGTGGGAAGTTTTCATCCGCAGCCAGCACGGCCTGGCGCACAAGCATGTGGGCAGCCTGCACGCCTCCGACGCCACCATGGCGGTCAACCATGCGCGCGACGTCTACACGCGCCGCAATGAAGGCGTGAGCATCTGGGTGGTGCGCGCGGCCGATATCGTCGCCAGCAGCCCGGGCGACAAGGGCGCCCTGTTCGAGCCGTCGAACAGCAAGGTGTACCGCCATCCCACCTTCTTCCCGATGCCGGAAGAAGTCAAGAACCTGTGATGGGAGCGATCGCAATGGATGACAAAGTCAATTACCTTTTGCGCCTGGGCGATAACGCCCTGATCCTCAGCCAGCAGTTGTCACAGCTGTGCGGCAAGGGTCCCGCGCTGGAAGAGGACATGGCGCTGACCAACGTGGCGCTGGACTTGCTGGGCCAGACGCGTTTGTGGTTCAGCTATGCGGCCGAATTGGAAAACGCGGGCCGCGACGAGGACGACATCGCCTTTTTACGCGACGCCCACGACTTCAAGAATTGTCTGCTGCTGGAGCAGCCGAACGGCAATTATGCCGACACCATGATGCGCCAGTTCTTCTTCGACACCTGGCACTACTTCCAGCTGCTGGAACTGGCGAAATGCAGTGATCCACGCATCGTCGAAGTGGCGCAAAAGTCGATCAAGGAAGTCACCTATCACCTGCGCCGCAGCGGTGACCTGATCGTGCGCCTCGGCGACGGCACGGCGGACAGCCACGCGAAAACACAGGCCGCCGCCGACAAGCTTTGGATGTTCACGGGCGAGATGTTCAAGTACGACGCCGTCGACCAGGTCATGGTCGTCGCCGGCATCGCGCCGCCATCGGACGTGTTGCGCCAGGCCTTCCTCGAACACGTGGCCGAGATCTTCGCCGAAGCGACGCTTGTCATGCCGGCGCCCGACGCCTGGATGCAAAAGGGTGGCAAGCAGGGCACGCACACGGAACACCTGGGTTTTATTTTGGCCGAAATGCAGTTTCTGCAGCGCGCCTATCCCGGGGCGGAGTGGTAATGAACACGGCCATGGCTGCGCTGGACGCCGCCCAGGTATGGGCCTGGCTGGGCGACGTGCCGGACCCGGAAATTCCCGTCATTTCGGTGGTGGACCTGGGTATCGTGCGCGCCGTCGATGTGGTCAGTGGCGATGAATGCATCGTGACGATCACGCCCACCTATTCGGGCTGCCCGGCCATGCAGGTGATCGCCGATGCCGTCACGGAGGCCTTGCGCAGCCATGGCGTGGCCAAGGTGACATTGGTGAACCAGCTGGCGCCCGCCTGGACCACGGACTGGATGAGCGAGGCGGGCAAGGCCAAGCTGAAAGGCTATGGCATCGCCCCGCCACAGCAGCAGGTGATCGACATCAGCGGCCTGCGTAGAGGAATAGCGGGTGGTGTCAAGCGCCAGCCTATGCCGAAGCTGGAGGTGATCTGCCCGAACTGCGGTTCCACGCATACGCAGCTGACCAGCCAGTTCGGCTCCACGCCGTGCAAGGCCCTGTACAAATGCCTGGATTGCCGCGAACCGTTTGACTACTTCAAGTGCCACTAAAAAAATCAGGCACACGTTCCGAAGAAACTGGAGATGAAGCATGAGTAAATTTTATCCGCTGTGCGTATCGAACGTGCGCAACGAAACGCGCGACACCATCGCCGTCACGTTCGACGTGCCATTTGAGTTGCAGCAGCAGTTCCGCTTCCAGCAGGGCCAGCACCTGACCCTGCGCGCCAATATCAATGCGGAAGACGTGCGCCGCTCGTATTCCATCTGTTCGGCGGTGCAGGACGGCACGCTGCGCGTGGCCATCAAGCGCACGCCGGGCGGCGCCTTTTCAACCTGGGCGAACGACACCCTGAAAGCCGGCGCCACCATCGAGGTGATGCCGCCCATGGGCCACTTCAACGTGCCGCTCGACTGCGTCAACCGCAAGCACTACCTGGCGTTTGCGGCCGGCAGCGGCATCACGCCCATCCTCTCCATCATCAAGACGACTCTGCTGACGGAGCCATTGAGCCGTTTCACGCTGTTCTACGGTAACCGCGCCTCGTCGTCCGTCATCTTCAAGGAAGAATTGACAGACTTGAAGGATGTGTACCTGGAGCGTTTGAACCTGGTCTACGTGATGAGCCGCGAGCAGCAGGATATCGAATTGTTCAACGGCCGCATCACGCAGGAAAAATGCGAGCAATTCTTGCAGCACTGGATCCGTGTCGAAGACTACGACAACGCCTTCATCTGCGGTCCGGAAGACATGATGCTGGGCGTCTCCGCCGCCCTGCAGGCGGCCGGCATGCCGAAGCAAAATATCAAGATCGAACTGTTCGCCGCCAGCATCCCGAAAAACGCCCACAAGCCGCGCGCCCAGTTCGACGCGGGCGCCGTGCAGGAAACGGAAGTAACCGTCATCATGGATGGCAACCACACCACCTTCACGATGGACAAGGACAAGGAATCCATCCTCGACGCGGGCCTGCGTCAGGGTATCGACATGCGCTACTCGTGCAAGGGCGGCGTATGCTCGACCTGCCGCTGCAAGATCCTCGACGGCAAGGTCGAGATGGACGTCAACTACGCGCTGGAAGACTATGAAGTAGCGCGCGGCTTTGTCCTCAGCTGCCAGAGTTTTCCGCTGACCGACAAGGTCGTGGTCGATTTCGACCAGGCAGAATAAAGCCGGCGCAGGGCTGGTGCCCTGCCGTACCCATTAAAAAAGCGAGACGCCATGAGCTACCAAAACATCCTCTTTACCATCGAGCAGGGCATCGCCACGCTGACCCTGAACCGTCCCGACAAGCTCAATAGCTTTACCCAAGCCATGCACGAGGAAGTGCGCGATGCGATAGCGAAAGTGAACGCCGACAGCTCCGTGCGCGTGTTCGTGCTGACAGGCGCGGGGCGCGGTTTTTGCGCGGGCCAGGATTTGTCCGACCGCGCCGTGGAACCCGGCTCGAAAGGCGTGGACCTGGGCGAGTCGGTGGAAAAAAACTACGCGCCGCTGGTGCTGGCCTTGAAGGCCTTGCCTATGCCCGTCATTTGCGCCGTCAATGGCGTGGCGGCAGGCGCGGGCGCCAACCTGGCGCTGGCCTGCGACATCGTCATCGCCGGTAAGTCGGCCAATTTCGTCGAAGTGTTCTGCAAACTGGGCCTGATCCCGGACACGGGCGGCACCTTCTTCCTGCCACGGCTGATCGGCTCGGCGCGCGCCATGGGCCTGGCCATGCTCGGCGAAAAACTGACGGCCGAAAAAGCGGAAGACTGGGGCCTGATCTGGAAATGCGTGGACGATGCGCAGCTTGCGGAAGAAACGCGCAAGCTCGCCGTGCACTTTGCCAGCGCGCCGACCAAGGGCCTGGCTTATACCAAGCAGGCGCTGGCCGCCAGTGGCGCCAATACCCTGCCGCAGCAGCTGGCGCTGGAAGCGCGCATGATGAGCGATCTCGGTAACAGCGACGATTACCGCGAAGGCGTGGCTGCCTTCATGGAAAAGCGCGCAGCGCAATTCAAGGGACACTGATATGGCAGCTTTGGACAACAACAGCATCATCGCCGTCATCGGCAGCGGCGCCATGGGCGCCGGCATCGCACAGGTGGCCGCAGCTGCCGGTTACAGGGTAAAACTGTACGACACGCGTGCGGAGGCCGTCAGCAAGGCCTTGCTCGACATCGGCAAGATGTATGCGAAGCTGGCCGAAAAGGGCCGCATGACGTTTGACGAAGCCACGGCCGCCACGGCGCGCCTGCAGGCGGCAGACAGCCTGGCAGACGTGGCAGATGCCGTACTGGTGGTGGAAGCAATCGTGGAAAACCTCGACGTCAAACGCGGCCTGTTCGCCGAACTGGAGGCCGTGGTCAGCGAAGACTGCATTCTGGCGACGAACACTTCGTCGATTTCCGTCACGGCCATCGCCGCCAAGTTGCGCCGTCCGGAACGCCTGGTCGGCATGCACTTCTTTAACCCTGTTCCCTTGATGGCGCTGGTCGAAGTGGTCGAAGGCCTGGCCACCAGCGAGCAAGTCGCCGCCACCGTGTATGACACCGCCATCGCCTGGGGCAAGAACCCCGTGCATGCAAAATCGACGCCCGGCTTCATCGTCAACCGTGTCGCGCGTCCGTTTTACGCGGAAGGCTGGCGCTTGCTGAACGAACAGGCGGGCGACCCCGCCACCATCGACGCCGTGCTGCGCGAAGCGGGCGGTTTCCGCATGGGGCCATTCGAATTGATGGACTTGATCGGCCACGACGTCAATTTCTCCGTCACGCAATCCGTGTTCGGCGCCTATTTCAACGACCCCCGTTTCACGCCGTCCGTGCTGCAACAGGAAATGGTCAACGCCGGTTTCCTCGGCCGCAAATCGGGCCGCGGCTTTTACCTGTATGGCGAAGGCGCACCTGCCCCCGTGGCGCAGGCGGAAAGCGCACAGGCGAAGCCGGAATTCGTCGCCCTGTCGGCTGCCATCGGTGGCGATGGCCGTGGCCACAGCGGCGTCATTCGCAGCCTGGTGCAGCGGCTGGAGCAGGCGGGCATCACCGTCAGCCGCCGCGTGACGCAGGAAGGCCAGGCGATGGACGAGGCACCCGCCCTGCATTGCCATGGCGCCGCGATTTATCTCACCGATGGCCGTAGCGCTACCCAGCGCGCGCACGACAACCAGCATCCGGACACGGTGCTGTTCGACCTCGCGCTCGATTACGCCAGTGCCAAACGCATCGCCGTGGCCCGTGCCGATCAGTGCAGCGACGCCGCTTACGTCGCCGTCGTGGGTCTGTTCCAGGCAGCCGGTTTTATCGTCACGCGCTTGGACGACGTGCCTGGGCTGGCCGTCATGCGCACGGTCGTCATGCTGGCCAACGAGGCGGCCGACGCCGTCAACCAGGGCGTGTGCACGGTGGCCGCCGTCGATATCGCCATGCAGAAGGGCGTCAACTATCCATGCGGACCGCTGGCCTGGGCCGATGCGGTGGGCATCCAACACATCGTGACCGTGCTGCAGCACCTGGCGCAAGGCTACGGCGAAGATCGCTACCGTGTCTCGCCGCTGCTGCGCCGCAAACTCGCCACTGGAGCACAGTTTCATGCATAAGGAAGAGCCTATCCACGCCGCCCAGGCCTTGGCTGAAGCTTCCGCCGCGTCCATGCTGTCGCGCGATAACGCCACCGCTGCCATGGGCATCGCCCTGGCGGAAGTCGGCCCCGGCCATGCGCGCATGACGATGACGGTGCGCGCCGACATGCTCAATGGCCACCAGACCTGCCATGGCGGATTCATCTTCGCCCTGGCCGACAGCGCTTTTGCGTTTGCCTGCAACAGCTACAACCTCAATACCGTGGGCGCCGGCTGCACCATCGATTATCTGGCGCCGGGCCGCGAAGGCGACGTGCTGACGGCGCACGCCGTTGAACAGGCGTTGGCCGGCAAGAGCGGCGTCTACGACGTCAGGGTGAGCAATCAGGATGGCCGCGCCATCGCGCTCTTCCGTGGCAAGTCGATCCGCGTGGCGGGTGAAGTCATTAGTGATTGAAGGTACAAGAGCAGGCTTGAACTGCCGCTGCAGCTTTAAATAGTTAAAGAACCAATTAGGAGACAATGATGGTCCAACGTACGCCTTCCCCGAATGACCTTGAGCCGATCGAACGCGCCAGCAAGGATGAACTGCAGGCGCTGCAGCTCGAACGCATGAAATGGACGCTCAAGCACGCGTATGACAACGTGCCCCATTACCGCGCCGCCTTTGACGAAGCGGGCGTGCATCCGGACGATCTGAAATCGCTGTCCGACTTGTCGAAATTCCCGTTCACCGATAAAAAAGTCTTGCGCGATAATTACCCGTTTGGCTTGTTTGCCGTGCCGCGCGAGCAAGTGGTGCGCATTCACGCGTCCAGCGGCACCACGGGCAAGGCCACGGTGGTTGGCTACACGCAGAACGACATCGATACCTGGGCCAATGTGGTGGCGCGCTCGATTCGCGCCGGCGGCGGCCGCGCGGGCGACATGGTGCATATCTCCTACGGCTACGGCCTGTTCACGGGCGGCCTGGGCGCGCATTATGGCGCCGAGCGCCTGGGCTGCACCGTCATTCCGATGTCGGGCGGGCAGACGGAAAAGCAGGTGCAATTGATCCAGGATTTCAAGCCGTCTATCATCATGGTCACGCCATCGTACATGCTCAACATCATCGAGGAATTCACGCGCCAGGGCCTCGACCCGGCTGAATCGTCGCTGAAGGTGGGCATCTTCGGCGCCGAGCCGTGGACGGATGCCATGCGTTCGGAAATCGAGGCGCGCGCCGGCATCGATGCCGTCGATATCTATGGCCTGTCCGAAGTGATGGGCCCTGGCGTGGCTTCCGAATGCATCGAAAGCAAGGACGGTCCCGTCATCTGGGAGGACCATTTTTACCCGGAAATCATCGATCCGGAAACGGGCGAAGTACTGCCGGACGGCGCAGAGGGCGAACTGGTGTTTACCTCGCTGTCGAAGGAAGCGCTCCCCGTCATCCGCTACCGCACGCGCGATTTGACCCGCTTGCTGCCGCCGACCTCGCGCTCGATGCGCCGCATCGGCAAGATCACGGGCCGTTCGGACGACATGCTGATCATCCGTGGCGTGAACGTCTTCCCCACCCAGATCGAAGAGCTGATCCTCAAAATGCCGAAGCTGGCACCGCAATACCAGCTGGTGGTCACGCGCGACGGCCACCTCGACAAGCTCGAAGTGATCGCCGAGCTGCGCCTCGACCTGACGTCCACCATCTCGGCCAGTGAAACGGACGCCCTGGCGCGCGAGCTGGAACACCGTATCAAGACGCATGTGGGCGTGAGCACGCGCGTGCGCCTGGTGGCTGCTGCCGGCATCGAACGCACCCTGACGGGCAAGGCCCGCCGCGTGGTCGACCAGCGCCCGAAGATTTTCTCCTGATAGCCCGAACAAGGAACCAAACATGAACGACGCTTTTATCTGTGACGCCGTACGCACCCCGTTTGGCCGCTACGGCGGTTCCCTCGCCAGCGTGCGCGCGGACGACCTGGGCGCGCTGCCGATTGCCGCGCTGATCGCCCGCAACCCGTCCGTCGACTGGTCCGCCATCGACGACGTGTTCTACGGTTGCGCCAACCAGGCGGGCGAAGATAACCGCAACGTAGGCCGCATGGTCGCGCTGCTGGCTGGTTTGCCTGCCGCCGTACCCGCCAATACCATCAACCGCCTGTGCGGCTCCAGCCTGGATGCCGTCGGCATGGCTGCCCGCTCCATCAAGGCGGGCGAAGCGGATCTGATCATCGCCGGCGGCGTGGAAAGCATGACGCGCGCGCCTTTCGTGATGGGCAAGGCTGACAGCGCGTTCTCGCGCGCAGTGAAAATCGAAGACACGACCCTGGGCTGGCGCTTCGTCAACGGCAAGATGAAGGCGCAGTACGGCATCGACACCATGCCGGAAACGGCTGAAAACGTGGCCGTGGAATTTGGCATCAGCCGCGCCGACCAGGATGGTCTGGCCTTGCGCAGCCAGCAGCGCTGGGCCGCCGCCCATGCGGCTGGCGTCTTCGAGCGCGAAATCGTGCCCGTCGCCGTGCCGCAGAAAAAAGGCGAACCGAAGATGGTGACGATGGACGAACACCCACGTCCGGATACCTCGATCGAGATGCTGGCGAAGCTCAAGGGCGTCGTGAAAGTGGACGGCAGCGTCACGGCCGGCAATGCTTCGGGCCTGAACGACGGCGCCTGCGCAATTTTGCTGGCGTCCGCCGCCGCCGTGGATAAATACAAATTGACGCCGCGCGCAAAAGTGCTGGGCATGGCCACGGCCGGCCTTGCGCCGCGCATCATGGGTTTCGGTCCCTCGCCGGCGTCGCGCAAGGTACTGGCGCAGACTGGCCTCACCATCGAGCAGATGGATGTGATCGAACTCAATGAAGCGTTTGCCGCGCAGGCGCTGGCTGTCACGCGCGACCTGGGCCTGGCGGACGATGCGGCCCACGTGAATCCGAATGGCGGCGCGATTGCCATCGGCCATCCTCTGGGCGCATCCGGTGCGCGCCTGGTGATGGCTGCCCTGAACCAGCTGGAGCGCACGGGCGGGCGCTATGCGCTGTGCACCATGTGCATCGGCGTAGGGCAGGGTATTGCTGTAGTGATTGAACGCGTATAACAAAAAAAAAGGCGCAGGCTTGTAAAAAAGCGCCGACCATTGACCGTAGTGCCAACCTGGTGGAGACCACAATGATTGCCAATATCTTCAAGAAAACCCTGATCGCCGGCGTGCTGGCCATGTCCGCCGCGGGCGCGTATGCTGCCGATAACATCAAGATCGGTTCCGTGCTGTCCGTCACGGGACCGGCCGCCTTCCTGGGCGACCCTGAACTGAAAACCCTGCAGCTGTATATCGAGAAAATCAACGCGGCCGGCGGCGTGTTGGGGCGCAAGCTGGAACTGGTGCACTACGACGATGGCAGCGATGCGGCCAAGGCCAACGGTTTTACCAAGCGCCTGATCGAATCGGACAAGGTCGATGTGTTGATCGGCGGTACCACCACCGGTGCGACGATGGCGATGGCGCCGCTGGTGGAGCGCGCTAGCATGCCGTTCATCTCGCTGGCAGGCGCCGTTGTCATCATCGATCCTGTCAAGAAGTGGGTCTTCAAGACGCCGCATACGGACCGCATGGCGGCCGAGAAAGTGTTCGAGGACATGAAGAAGCGCGGCATCAGCAAGGTGGGCCTGCTGTCGGAAACGAGCGGCTTCGGCGCTTCGGGCCGCAAGGAATCGCAGATCGTCGCCTCGAAATATGGCATCGCGCTGGTAGCCGATGAAACTTATGGTCCGAAAGACACGGACATCACGGCGCAGCTCACACGCATCAAGAACACGGCTGGCGTGCAAGCCGTCTTCGTCTTCGGCCTGGGCCAGGGGCCGGCGGTCGTGACCAAGAACTACGGCCAGCTGGGCATGGCCGCACTGCCGCTGTACCAGTCACACGGCGTGGCGTCGGACGAATATCTGAAGCTGTCGGGCAAGGCCGCCGAAGGCGTGCGTCTGCCAACGCCGGCCTTGCTGATCGGCGCCATGCTGCCGGACAGCGACGCGCAAAAGGCCATCGTGGTCGGCTATGACAAGACGTATAAAGAACGCTACAAGATCGACCCGTCGACCTTTGGCGGCTATGCGCTCGACGCCCTGAACCTGTCGGTGGACGCCATCAAGCGCGCCGGTGGAACGGACCGCGAAAAAGTGCGCGCGGCACTGGAACAGACCAAGGGTTTTGTGGGCACGACCGGTGTCTTCAACATGTCGGTCAAGGACCACATGGGCCTGGACCTGTCGGCTTTCCGCATGGTGGAAGTGAAGAACGGCGAATGGCAATTGTCTAAATAAGTTCGAGAAGGTAAGCCAGAAGTAGTTGCGCGGGCCGCCCTCGAAGGTGGTCCGCGCATAGCCGAACATAATGGAGACACCATGGAAGTCGCTCAATTTCTACAATTTCTGTATTCCGGGATGACGGTCGGTTCCGCCTACGCGCTGGCGGCGCTGGGCTTTACCATCATCTACAACACCAGCGGCGTGATCAACTTCGCCCAGGGCGAGTTCATCATGCTGGGCGGGATGCTGGCCGCCGTGATGTCCGCCGCCGGCGTGCCGCTGCCGCTGGCCATCATCCTGGCGGTCATCGCCACGGGCCTGGTTGGCCTGTTGATGGAAAAAACCGTGATCGAACCGGCGCAAAATGCGCAGGTCATTACCCTGTTGATCATCACCATCGGTGCCTCACTGGTGTTGCGTGGCCTGGTGCAAATCTGGTTGGGCAAGGATACGCACTCGCTGCCAGCCTTTTCGGGCGATGCACCGATTGAATTTTTGGGCGCCAGCCTGCTGCCGCAAAGCCTGTGGGTGCTGGGCGTGACTGTCGTCATCGTGTTGGTCCTGGGCTGGTTCTTCGGTCGCACGCTGATGGGCAAGGCCATGCTGGCCACGTCGCATAACAAGCTGGCCGCGCAACTGGTGGGCATCAACACGCGCAAGGTACTGCTGTTTTCATTTGGCCTGTCGGCCCTGCTGGGCGCAGCGGGCGGCATCCTGGTCGCACCGATCACCTACACGTCGTATGACGCGGGCATCATGCTGGGCCTGAAAGGCTTTGTCGCTGCCGTATTGGGTGGCCTGGGTGGCGGCGTGGGCGCAATCGCTGGTGGCCTGATCCTGGGCATCGCCGAAGCCATGACGGCCGGTTACATTTCGTCGGCCTACAAGGACGCCGTGCCCTTCGTGCTGATTTTATTGATCCTGTTCTTCCTGCCGCAAGGCTTGTTTGGCGCTAAAAATTCGGAGCGTGTATGAAGACGCAGTTGCCAACATTCTTTACCCGTTCGCGCCATGGCGGGCTGCTGTTGCTGGCACTCGTGCTGGCCATCCTGCCGCTGTTTCTCACCAACGCGTTTTATTATGACGTGGCGATCCGGATTGCGCTCAACGCCATCGTCGTCATCGGCCTGAACCTGCTGATGGGCTATACGGGCCAGATCAGCCTGGGCCACGCGGGTTTCTATGGCCTGGGCGCGTATGCGTCGGCCGTGCTGACCACGCACTATGCCTGGCCGCCGCTGGCGGCGCTGGCCGCCGGCGCCGTCGCTACAGGCCTGCTGGCGCTATTGTTAGCCCGCCCTGTACTGAAGCTCAAGGGCCATACCCTGGCCATGGCGACCCTGGGCCTGGGCATCATCATTTCCATCGTCATTAACAACGAGACGCAATGGACGGGTGGCCCGGACGGCATCGGCGTGTCCGCCTTCAGTGTCGCCGGCCTGGAAATCGCCGGTGAAAAATCGTGGTACCTGGTGTGCGCCGTGCTGCTGTTGATGGTCACGTGGCTAGCCCTGAACCTGATCGATTCGCCCGTCGGGCGCGCGCTGCAGGCGATCCACGGCTCGGAAGTGGCGGCCCGCGTGGTCGGCGTCGACACGACCCGCTTCAAGGTGCGCGTGTTCGTGCTGTCGGCCGTCATTGCCAGCATCGCGGGCAGCATCAGCGCCCACTACATCGGTTTCATCACCCCCAATCTGGCTGGCTTTTTCCACTCGATCGAGTTGGTGACGATGGTGGTGGTGGGCGGCATGGCGTCGATCTTCGGTTCCATCATCGGCGCGGCCCTGCTGACGATACTGCCGCAACTGCTGTCCAGCTTTGAAGGTTGGGAAACGGTGGTCTTCGGCGTGATCCTGATGGCGACCATGATCTTCATGCCCAAGGGCCTGGTACCTAGCTTGGCCAGCCGTTCGCGCAAGCGGGCCGCCACGCCCAAGGCGCCCGTCAAATCCGCGCAGGAGGTGTGAGATGCTGACGATTAATAATCTGAGCAAGAGCTTTGGCGGCGTGCATGCGGTGCAGGATGTGAGCTTTACCGTCAAGGAAGGCAATATCCATTCCGTGATCGGGCCGAATGGCGCCGGCAAGACGACGCTGTTCAACCTGATCACGGGTGTGTATACGCCGAGCAAGGGCGAGATTTTGCTGAATGGCGAGAACGTGGCCGCCATGTCGCCCGATGCGCTGGCGCGGCGCGGCATGAGCCGCACCTTCCAGAATCTGCAAGTGTGCATGAACATGACGGCCATAGCCAATGTGATGGTGGGCGCGCACTTGCGCCTGAACCAGAACCTGTTCGCCTCCATGCTGCGTTTGCCGTCCGTGCGTCGTGCCGATGCGGCCTGCCGCGATGAAGCGGCCAGCCTGATGGAGTTTGTCGGCGTGGGCCGGCATATCGATGACGAGGCGGGGCAGATGTCGTATGGCGCGTTAAAGCGCCTGGAAATTGCCCGCGCGCTGGCGGCCAAGCCGAAGGTGCTGCTGCTCGATGAACCGGCCGCTGGCCTGAACCATACCGAGACGGGCGAGATCGAAGCCTTGATACGCAAGGTGGCGCAATCGGGTGTGACGGTGGTGCTGGTCGAGCATGACATGAAACTGGTGATGAATTTGTCGGACCATATCCTGGTGCTCGACTATGGCAAGAAGCTGGCCGAAGGGACTGCCGCCGAAGTGCGCGCGAACCCCGACGTGGTGGCGGCATATCTGGGAGTGGCGGCATGATGCTGGAAAAACCTCAAACTCCGCTGGTGCTCGATATCAAAGGGCTGACCAGCCATTACGGCCGCATCCAGGCCCTGCACGGCATCGACTTGCAGGTACGCCAGGGGCAACTGGTGGCGCTGGTGGGCGCGAATGGCGCCGGCAAGACCACCCTGTTGCGGGCGATTTCGGGCGTGCAGCCGATCAGTGCGGGCAGCATCGCCTTCGCCGGCCAGGACGTCAGCCGCATGAGCGCAGACAAGCGCGTGCGCAGCGGCATCTGCCAGGTGCCGGAAGGACGGCAAGTGTTCGGCCCCATGACGGTGGAAGACAACCTGCGCCTGGGCGCCTTTACGCGCCCGGCACAGGACGTAGCGGGCGACATGGAGCGCATGTATGGCCTGTTCCCGATTTTGAAGGAAAAGCGGCTGCTGCTGGCCGGGACCTTATCGGGCGGGCAGCAGCAGATGCTGGCCATGGCGCGCGCGCTGATGGGCCGTCCGCAACTGCTGCTGCTCGACGAACCGAGCATGGGCCTGGCGCCGCTCTTGATCGCGGAAATCTTCCGCATCGTGGCCGAACTGCGCGACCAGGGAATCACCATCTTCCTCGTCGAGCAAAACGCGCACGCCGCCTTGTCGATCGCCGACGTAGGCTATGTGATCGAGACGGGGGCCATCACGCTGTCCGGTCCCGGCCCCGAATTGCTGCATAACGAGCAGGTACAAAGCGCCTATCTGGGCATGTAAGGAGTCTGTATGGTCAAAGTCTACGAAATCAACGGCGTCACCCCTGTCGTCCACCCCAGCGCCTATGTGCACCCGAGCGCGGTGCTGATCGGCGACGTGATCGTCGGCCCGCGCTGCTATATCGGTCCGCTGGCCTCGATCCGCGGCGACTTCGGCCGCCTGATCCTGGAAGAGGGCGCGAACCTGCAGGATACCTGCGTCATGCACGGTTTTCCCGGCTGCGACACGGTGGTCGAGACCGACGGTCATATCGGTCACGGCGCCGTGCTGCATGGCTGCCGCATCGGCCGCAATGCGCTCGTCGGCATGAACGCCGTGGTGATGGATAACGCCATCATCGGCGAGGAATCCATCGTCGCGGCCATGAGTTTCGTCAAGGCAGGCATGATCGTCGCGCCGCGCAGCATGGTGGTCGGTACGCCGGCCAAGGTAATGCGCGCGCTGACAGACGATGAAATCAAGTGGAAAAGCGCGGGCACCGGCCAGTACCACGAACTGGCCGTGCGCTCGATGCAGACGATGCGCGAAGTGGAAGCCCTGACGGAAGTCGAGGCGAACCGCCAGCGCCTGAATTTCGAATCGGCCTTGCCGCTGCACTTGCATAAAAACGCCGCAGCGCAGTAAGCACGCAGTAAACCAATATAGGAGTAGTACACATGGCTCAAATATCCACCCTGCAAAGCTTGATTGCCGGCCGCTGGCTGGGCGAAAGCGCTGCCGTGCCCTTGCACAGCGCCTTGAACAACCGCGTCATCTATCACACGCATGCGGAAAAGATCGACTTCGACGAAGCCGTCACGTATGCGCGCAAGACGGGCGTGCCGGGCTTGATGGCGCTGGACTTCCAGCAGCGCGCCGCGCGCCTGAAGGCGCTGGCCTTGTACCTGGTCGAGCGCAAGGAAGAACTGTATGCGATCTCGCACCTGTCGGGCGCCACGCGCGCCGATAGCTGGGTCGATATCGAAGGCGGTACGGGCACCCTGTTTGCCTACGCCAGCATGGGCAGCAACGAGCTGCCGTCGTCGAATGTGCTGCATGAAGGCCCGGCCATCGCGCTCGGCAAAAAAGGTGGCTTCGCCGGCACGCACATCCTGGTGCCGCGCGGCGGCCTGGCCGTGCACATCAACGCCTTCAATTTCCCCATCTGGGGCTTGCTGGAAAAATTCGCGCCCAGCTTCCTGGCGGCCATGCCATGCATCGCCAAGCCGGCCACGGCGACGAGCTATCTGACGCAAGCCGTCGTGCGCATGATGCATGAATCTGGCTTGCTGCCGGCTGGCAGCCTGCAACTGGTGATCGGCTCCACGGGCGACTTGTTGGACCGTTTGAATGGACAGGACTTCGTCACGTTCACGGGATCGGCCGCCACTGCCGCCAAGCTGCGCACCAATCCGAACCTGATCGCCCAGTCCGTGCCCTTCAATGGCGAAGCCGATTCGCTCAATTGCGCCATCCTGGCGCCGGACGTCACACCCGACGATGTGGAATTCGACCTGTTCGTCAAGGAAGTCGTGCGCGAGATGACGGGTAAATCGGGCCAGAAGTGCACGGCGATTCGCCGCATCATCGTGCCTGAGCACCTGATAGACGCTGTCGGCACGCGCCTGCGCGAACGCCTGGCCAAGGTGGTGGTGGGCGACCCGTCCATCGAAGGCGTGCGCATGGGCGCGCTGGCCTCGAAGGAGCAGCAAAGCGACGTGGCCGAACGGGTCGCCACGCTGTCGCAGGGTAACGAAGTGGTATTTGGCGCGGCCGACGGCTTCAATCCGCTCGGCGATGATGCGCTGGATGGCAGCTTCTTCTCGCCGACCTTGCTGCTGTGCCGCGACGCCTTCGGCAACGACGCCGTGCATGACGTGGAAGCGTTTGGCCCTGTCAGTACCATGATGGGCTACACGGATATCGACGAAGCGCTGGCCCTGGCTGCGCGCGGCAAGGGCAGCCTGGTGAGCACGCTGGTGACGCGCGATCCGAAGATCGCCGCGCGCGTGGTGCCGCACGTGGCGGCCACGCATGGCCGCGTGCACGTGCTCGAGCGCGTGGCCTCCGTCGATTCGACGGGACATGGCTCGCCCTTGCCGCAGCTGAAGCACGGCGGCCCTGGCCGCGCGGGCGGCGGCGAGGAACTGGGCGGCGTGCGCGCCGTGCGCCACTACCTGCAACGGGCGGCGGTGCAGGGTTCGCCGACCATGCTGGCGGCCATCACCGGCGAATACGTGCGCGGCGCGGACGTTAATGAAAGCCCGATCCACCCGTTCCGCAAGCATTTCGAGGACCTGAAGACGGGCGACTCGCTGCTCACGCACCGGCGCACCGTCAGCGAAGCGGACATCGTCGCCTTCGGCGGCATCTCGGGCGACTTTTTCTACATGCACTTCGACGAGATCGCGGCCAAGGAATCGCAATTCGGCAAGCGCATCGCCCACGGCTACTTCGTGCTGTCGGCCGCTGCGGGCCTGTTCGTCTCGCCTGGCGTCGGTCCCGTGCTGGCCAACTATGGCCTGGATAACCTGCGCTTCGTCGCGCCCGTCGCCATCGGCGACACCATCCGCGCGCGCCTGACCTGCAAGCGCAAGGTGGACCGCAACCGCAAGGACGTGTTTGGCGTAGGCCAGGGCGTGGTCGCGTGGGACGTGCAGGTGACGAACCAGAACGAGGAACTGGTAGCCAGTTACGACATTCTGACGCTAGTGTCGAAGCGCGAGTAAGCATCTCCGGCAGCACTGGTTTGAACCGCGCCACCCGCGATCTTCGCGCGGGTGGCGCTTTCTTTATCCAATGTCTTTTTGTCTTGAATTATCCATAAGTATATGAAAAATATAGGCTAAGTGTGGTTTTGCACGGCGTGCTATTTAGATAAATCCCTCTAGAACGCGTACTTTTTTCGTAAAAAGCGGCGAATTTGCTCATTGCCTCAAGAAAACTTTCCACCGTAAAACCTTTTCTCTGTAGCATGGTTTTACTCACTGGTCACGCCGCCAAGCACGCTCTACGACGCGCTGGCGGCGCGAAAAAAACGGACCCGGCCTTTTACGGCCGGTGAGCCAACGACCGCGAGTCCCATTCCACGATTAACGTTCACCGCTACGGGTATTTAATTACTATGAATAAACACGTCCTGATTTTCCTGCTGGCTATGCCCCTGGCCATCAGCCATGCCTACGCCGAAGAGGCCAATGGCCCTACCGTCAAGATCAGCGGTTTCGGCACGGCTGCGCTGACCATGGCCGATACCGACAACGCGCAGTTCGCGCGCCCGAACCAGGCCGCCGGCGCCGGCCGCACTGCCCGCACGGGCATTGATTCCAACCTGGGCTTGCAAGCCAATGTTACCGTCAATCCCTGGCTGTCGGCCACCGTGCAGGGCCTGGCGCGCAAGGATGGCGAGGATGATTTTGGCGCCGAGCTGGCATGGGCTTTCGCCAAGGCCAAGGTGTCGGACAGCTTCAGTGTGCGCGTTGGCCGCATGGGCCTGCCCGTCTTCATGATTTCCGATTACCGTAACGTGGGCTATGCCAACACCTTGCTGCGCCCACCGGGCGAAATGTATTCGCAGGTGCCTCTCAACAGCATCGATGGCATCGACGGCACCTACCAGTTCAGCGCGGGCGACACCAGCATCACCACGCAGCTGGCGCTGGGCCGCACCAAGGCGACCCTGGCGACAGGGCCGGATTCGACCGTGCAGGTGGAAGGCAAGTCTATCGTCGCCCTCAACGTGGTGGCCGAACATGGCCCCGTGACCTTGCGCTTCGGCCGTGCCGAGACCAAGCTGACGATCAACGATTCGCCCAGCCTGAATACCTTGATGGGCAGCTTGCGCGCGGCTGGTGCTGGCTACAAGTTCGCCCAGCTGGGCGCCCTGGCCGATGCGCTGGAAGTCAAGGACAAGAAGGCGTCATTCACGTCCGTGGGCCTGGGCCTGGACTGGAACAACGTGCTGGTACAGTCCGAATATGCGAAGCGCAAGACGGATAGCTATGTCAGCGACAGTACCTCGTGGTACGTGATGGGCGGCTACCGCATCGGCGCCTTCCTGCCGTATTACAGCCACGCCAGCCTGAAGGCCGATGGCCGCGTGAACAACACTGTGCCGGCTGCCTGCCCGCCTGGCTATCCGGCCGCCTGCACGCCGACCCTGCGCGCTCTGTCGGCGGGCGTCAATGCCATGGCCAACACGCGCAACCAGCTGGAGCAAACGACGGACAGCATCGGCGTGCGCTGGGACTTCCACCGTTCGGCCGCGCTGAAAGTGCAGATCGACCGCATCAAGCCGAAGAATGGCCCGGGCCTGTTCGTGCAAGCCAAGCCTGGCTTCCATGGTCCCGTCACGGTGGCCGCCGCCGCCATCGATTTCGTTTTCTAAGGAGCGCCGCATGAAACCATTGATCGTGAATGTGGCTGCCTTGCTGGCGCTGTCGACCGCTGTTCCCGCCATGGCCGAAGTGGTCGTGGTGGTCAATCCGAAAAGCGCCGCCGGCGCGATGACGAATGAACAGGTGGCGCAATTTTTTCTCGGTAAATCGACGGCCATGACGCCGATCGACCAGCCGGAAAGCGCCGCCGTGCGCGCCGAGTTCTACAAGAAGGTGACGGACAAGGAACCATCGCAAGCCAAGGCCCTGTGGTCCAAGCTGGTCTTCACGGGCAAGGCGACCTTGCCGAAGGAAGTGGCCAATAGCGCCGACGTGAAGAAGGCTGTCGCGGCCGATCCGAAAGCCATCGGCTATATCGAAAAGAGTGCCGTCGACGGCACCGTCAAAGTTGTGCTGACGGCGCCATAAAGCCGGTTCGGGCCGCGCGCCATGCGGCGGCCCGATAATTCATCAACATCAGGAGACAGCAATGAGCATCAAACGCAAGATATGGGCGCTGCCTGTCGTCTCGGCCGTGATCTTCGGCCTGGGACTGGCCGTCAGTGCCTATTTGTCCACGGCCGCGCTCAATTCCATCCACGCCACCGAAAGCGCCGACTATCCCGTGCTCGATATGGCCAAGTCGCTGACGCTGGACGTGGCCGCAGTCGGCGACGCCCTGCGCGATGCCGTCAGCGAAGGCGACAAGGAGCGCATCGGGCAAGTCGGTGGCCAGGCCGTCAAGCTGCGCGCCAAGCTGGCCGCCTTTGCGGCCATTCCCGGCCAGCGCGAGCAGGGCCAGCGCCTGGCCAAAGAATTCGATGCCTACTATGCGCCGGCCCTGAGCGCGGCGCGCATCATGCTGGAAATGGAAGAGGGCGACCCGCAAGCGACAGTGGCGCGCATGCAGGGCACGCTGGCGGTACTCAATACGGACCTGGCAAAGACCAACGAGCAGGCGCAATTGCAGTTCAAGCAGGGCATAGAGCGCAGTGCATCCAACGTGCGCAATGCCCTCAATACCAGCATCGCCGTGGCGCTGGCCGTCATTGTTTGCCTGGCGGCCGTGTCGCACTTTGTCGTGCGCGCCATCTGGCAGCAGCTGGGTGGCGAGCCCGAATATGCGCGTCAGATCGCGCGCGCCGTGGCCGATGGCGACCTGTCGATGGAAATCGCCACCGAGGCGGGCGACCAGGACAGCCTGCTGGCGGCCTTGAAGGACATGCGCGGCAAATTGGGCGGCATGGTGGCCGACATCAAGGCTTCCGCCGAAACTATCCAGGTGGCCAGCGCGGAAATCGCGCAAGGCAATGCGGACCTGGCCGCGCGCACGGAGTCGCAGGCGGGCAGCCTGGACCAGACGGCGCGCGCCATGGATAGCCTCACAAGCACCGTGCGCGACAACGCGGCCAACGCGGGCCAGGCGCATGAACTGGTGGTGTCGGCTTCTTCCGTCGCCGTGAAAGGAGGGCAAGTGGTCAGCCAGGTGGTGACCACCATGGGCGAGATCAACGACTCGTCCAGACGCATCGTCGACATTATCGGCGTCATCGACGGCATCGCCTTCCAGACGAATATCCTGGCCCTGAATGCGGCCGTCGAAGCGGCGCGCGCGGGCGAACAGGGACGCGGCTTTGCCGTGGTGGCGTCCGAAGTGCGCAACCTGGCGCAGCGCAGCGCCGGCGCAGCGCGCGAAATCAAGCAGCTGATCGGCGATTCGGTGGCGAAGGTGAATGTCGGCTCGAAGCTGGTGGACGAAGCTGGGCTGACCATGGGCCAGATCGTCGATTCCGTAAAAAAAGTGGCCGACATCATGGCCGAAATCAGCGCCGCCAGCCAAGCGCAAAGCGCCGGCATCGGCGATATCGGCGTGGCCATCGGCAGCATGGATCAAATGACGCAGCAAAACTCCGCGCTGGTGGAAGAGGCGTCAGCGGCGGCCGAATCGCTGCAGGAACAGGCGGTGCAACTGGGCACGGCGCTGGCCGTGTTCAAGCTGGCGCAGGGCGGCGCGCCGGCGATCACCATCGTGCCGGCGGCACGGCGGCTGGCGTTGAGGTAGGCGGCTTAGCGCTGCAGTCCGAACGGATCGTCGATGCTGTGCGCCGGTTGCGTGAACCAGCGCGGACCGTTTTCCGTCATATAAAAATGGTCTTCGTGGCGGATGCCGAATTCGCCGGGGATGCAGATCATCGGCTCGTTCGAAAAGCACATGCCCACGTCGAGCGGCGTGGTGTCATTGCCCACCAGGTAAGGCCATTCGTGGATATCGAGGCCGATGCCGTGGCCCGTGCGATGCGGCAGGCCCGGCAGCTTGTAGCCGGGACCAAAGCCGTCTGCGTCCAGGGACACGCGGGCAGCGCGGTCCACGTCGCCGCAGGGCACACCCAGTTGCGCGGCGGCAAACGCCGCGGCCTGCGCCGCCTTTTCGCTGTTCCACACGCTGCGCTGGCGCGCGCTGATGGCGCCAAACACATAGGTGCGCGTGATGTCGGAGATGTAATTCATCACCTGGCAGCCCGTGTCGATCAGCACCGTGTCGCCTGCCTTCAGGGTTTGCACGTAGTTCACGCCATGCGGATAGGCCGTCGCTTCGCCGAACAGCACGATGCAGAAGTAGGAACGCGGTGCGCCCACCTTGCGGTGCGCGCGCTGGATGAATTCTTCCACTTCCACCGTCGTGATGCCTTCGTACAGCATGCTGGCCGTGGCCACGTGCACCGCCAGGGTCATGTCCATCACGCGCTGCATCAGGGCGATTTCCGCGCTGGATTTGCGGCTGCGGCAGTATGCCGTGACCGCGCGCGCGTTTTCCAGCGTATAGCCGGTGGCCAGCGGCTTGATGCCGTCGTAGATGAAGAAGGCGGCGCTTTCGCAGATGCCCACGCGCGGCGGCTGGTGCGCGTCTTGCGCCACGCCCATGCGCGCCAGCACGTCGACGAACAACTGGTACGGGCTTTCATGTTCTTCCCAGCAATTGACACGGCCCTCGATGAGCATGAAGCCTTGCAAGGTGCTTTCCTCGAAGGCGGGAGCGATGTATTCGATCTCGCCGCTGGCCGGCAGGATGGCGCCCACCATGCGTTCGCTGGCATACCATTTGGTGCCCGTGAAATAGGTGAGGTTGGCGCCCGCGTTCAGGTAGATGGCGGCGATGCCCTGTTGGCGCATGAACGCTTGCGCCTTGGCGATGCGCTGCGCATGTTCGTCCTTGCCGATGGCGACCATGCCGCCCGTCATGTCCGACAGCGATGCCAATGCCTGTTCGATGGAATTGCCACCTATGCTCATGCCTGCTCCTTTGCTCGATGCTGAATATGGAATGCGGGCATGATATCAGTTCGCGCCTTTCGGCTTGAGTCCAGGCGCGCCGCCGGCGGCATCGGGCGGGGCCAGCACCAGGTCGTGCGGATAGGTGAAGTGCCAGTCCGCGTAGCGCTGCTTGCGGCGCAGGCTGGCGTCTTCGTCGAGAAAGTTGTCCTGCTTGATGGGCAGTTGTGGCGATAGCGAATGGATGCCGACGATGCGTCCCTCCTGCCGCAGCAAGCCCCATTCCGTTTTTCCCGTGACGGGGTCCGCATACACGCGGCGCAGGTGCCGCCGTGCGTTGGCGTAGCGCGGGTCGCGCAGCAATTCCTGCAAGGCCAAGGGATAGCGGGGCCGCCCGTCGGCCGGCGTGCCGTCGTAGTAACGGCCCAGCGCATTGCGAAATTCGTGGCCGATGAACAGCAGTTCGCGCTCCTTGTCGCGCCGCGCGGCCGTGGCAAATAGCTCACTGGCCAGCACCAGGCCCACGCCCATGAAGGCCACCAGCATCAGGGTCCAGATATACGCGAAGCCCCGTGCGCGGGGTTGAAAACTAGAGCTGCTCAAACGGGATACCCTCGCGCGTCTTGCCCTTGGCGCCGCTGCGCACGTCGGCCACGCCGCCGATTTCGCCATTGGGCGAAGGGATCAGCTGCCAGGTGGCGGCGGACTCCGTGACGGGGTCCAGCGGCACGCTGCGGAAGTAATGGTGGGTCACCAGGTCGGCCAGCGCGGCCGGATATTCTCCCTTGTCGGCATAGTATTTATCCAGGCCGCTCCTGAGCACTTGCAGGTTTTCCTTCAACGCGACTTCCTTGGATTTTTCCACCGAGCCGAAATAGCGGGGAATGGCAATCGTCAGCAGCAGCGAGATGATCGCCAGTACCACCAACAGTTCGACCAGAGTAAAGCCGCGCCGCGGGGATGAATAGGGCATGGGGGTCACCATTGATTGAGCGGCACGCCGTTCAGGCCTACCTTGGTCGAGCGCGAGGCGACATCGAACACGTCTTCGCCTTCGCTGGGATTGTCGGGCGGCGAGGCATAGGCGCGCTTGCTCCAGCTGTCGGCGGCGCTGCCGTCTTCCCTGGGCTGGAACGGGTCGCGCGGCAGGCGGCGCAAAAAATAGATGTTTTGCTTCGAGGGGCTGCGCTGGTCGGGCACGCCATCGACCAGTTCATCGAGTTTTTTCGGATAGCCGGATCCTCCCAGTGACAGCTTGATGCGGCCATTGTCCGAGGCGCGCTTGTAGGTATCGATGGCCTCGCGTATATCTATCAGGGCGCTGCGCAATTCATGTTCCTTCGCCCTTTGTTGCGCCACCTGCGCCATCGGCACGGCTACCGTGGCCAGGGTCGCCATGATGGCCAGGGTGATCATCAGTTCGATGAAGGTAAAGCCCTGCTGCTTCACAGGCCACCTCACTGGCCACCCTTGACAGTGGCCTTGTCGCCGGCGGCCGGTGCTTCGTCGCCGCCCGTCATGGGCGAGCCGGTGCGCGGCGCGGCTTGCTCGGGCGCGGCGATAGCCTCAGGGCTGCCGCTGACGCTGGCGCGGCCGCCCACGGATGCCTCGGTGCCCGAATTGAATTCGGCCGTCGTCAGGTCCGGGCGGCGGATGCTGCGCAGCAGGCGCGGCGTGATCGACAGCACGATCTCGCTGCGCATGGCGTCGTCCTTCTGGCTGCCAAACAGGCGGTTCAGCACGGGCAGTTCGCCCACGCCCGGCACCTTGTTGGCCGTGCCCCGGTCTTCGTCGCTGATCAAGCCTGCCAGCACCTGCGTCTCGCCATCCTTCAGGCGCAGCACCGTGGAAGCGCTGCGCGTGCCGATCTGGTAAGCCTGCGTGCCCGTCTTGCTGATCACTTCCTTGACGACGTTCGACACTTCCAGGTTGATTTTGATGGCCACCTCGTCGTCCAGGTAGACGTTCGGCTCGACGTCGAGCTTCAAGCCCACGTCGATGTAGTTGACGCTGTCGGAACTGACGCCGTTATTCGTCGTGACGGTAATGACGGGCACGCGGTCGCCGATCAGGATCTTGGCCTTTTCCTTGTTGCGCACGCGAATGCGCGGGTTGGCCAGGATATTGCTGTCGCTGTCCGTCTTGTTGGCGTTCAGGGTGACGCCGCCGATGCCCAGGTTGATATTGTCGCCATTGATGCGGTGCAGGTCCGCCACCTTCAGGCCGCCCAAGCCGCTGCCGACACCGGCCAAGGTCAGGCTGGCCTGGTCGGGCCAGCGCACGCCCAGTTCCATCAGGCGCGTGCGCTTGACTTCCAGCACTTCCACTTCCAGCATCACTTCCGGGTCGGCCAGATCCTGCACGTTGATGATGCGTTCGGCCATGCGCACCATTTCCGGCGTGTCGCGCAGCATAATGATACCCAGCCGCTCGTCGGTGACGACATCCTTGGCCTTGAGCAGGGTCTTGATGGAAAATGCCACCGTCTTGACATCGGCATTGGCGAGGAAGAAGGTGCGCACCACGAGCTGCTGGTAATCCTTCACCTTTTGCGGCGTATTCGGATAGATCGTGATCGACTTGTCGCTGGTGACGCTTTGTTCCAGCTGATTGGCGCCCAGCAGCATGGCAATCGCCTCTTCGATGCTGGTGTCGCGCACGGAAATGGTGGCGCGCAGGGCCGGATCGACTTCCTTGTCGAAGACGAAGTTCAATCCCGATACCTTGCTGATGAAGTCAAACACGGAGCGCAGCGGCGCGTCGCGAAACTCGAGGGTGACTGGTTTCCTGTAGGCGGCGCCCAGCTTGCCGCCGGCCGGCCGTGCCTTCGCCTGCTCATCGCCGATGCGGCTTTTCAGGGCCAGCGCCTCGCGCTGCGCGGGGCGCTCCTGCAGCACCTGGCGCAAGGCTTCCTGCGCTTGCGCGACATTCGCTTCGCCGCCGCGCTGGTAGTTGGCCTGCGCTTCCTGCACCAGCTTGCGGTGCCGTTCATCCTGCGCCACGCCGGCCAGGCCCCGTTGCGCTACGTCGTTGCTGGCGTCCAGCGCCAGCGCTTGCTGGTACAGCGCTTGCGCTTCGGGCAGCTTGCCCTGCAGGCGCAGCGCTTCGGCGCGGCCATTGAGATTGTTCAGCGCGCGCATTTTCCCATTGGTGACGGCGATGCGGTACTTGGCGTTGGTCGGCTCGGCTTGCGCCGCCTGTTCCAGCAGGGCCAGGCCCTGTTCCGTGCGGCCCGCGCCCAGCATGGCTTGGCCGTCGTTATACGCCTGGTTGCCGGCGCAGGCGGCCAGTAGGGATAGCAAAGGGAGCAGAGGGAGCAGGGCAAAGGTGCCTGACATACGTGCGGCGCGTCGTTTCAATTGAGATCCCCTACGGCGAGTGTTTGTTTCAGGTTGAGCGGCAGATAGGTAAATTGCAGCGCGCCCTGCACCACGCCGTCGAAGCGGTAACGCTCTTCGAGCGTGTCGCCGGGGCGCGCTACCACGTTGCGATCACCGGCTTGCAAGAAGTAGGCGGCCTTGCCTTCATCGACAAAGCGGCCGAGGAATTGAAAGGGCAGCGGTGGCGGTGCGTTCGCATCGACGGCGGCGACAGTCCGCGTGGCCTGCGCCGCCTGCTGGTCGAGCATGATTTTTTTCGGCGTTTCCGGTTGCCAGCTTTGCTTGGCGAACAGGGTGGCCGCCTCCTCGTCGTCGAGCGCACGACGTGGATGGATGGCCAGCGCGCGATCAGTTTGCGCAGCGGCGTTGGCTGCAGCGAGAGGCGCGACCGCCACACGCTCCACCTGTCGCGTGGTGGCCGTAGCCGGCCCCACGATGCTACCCTCGTCCTCGGGGGCGAAGAGGGCGGCCAGCAAAGTCGCCACGGCGGCGGCTCCCAGTACGGCTTTTTTCATGGGCGTACCTCCGCCTTCTTCACCAGCAGGATGAACTGGATGCGCGCATCGATCTCGCCCGCTTCGATCTGTTCGCGCTTGAAGAGCACGGAGTCGAGAGTCAGGGTGGGCAGCGCTTGCAGGGCATCGACGATAAAGGTTTGCAGCTGCGCGTATTCGGCCTTCACGGGCAGGGTGATCTGGTAGCGCAAAAAGGCCGTGTTGCCGTCTTCCTGCGGCTTGTAGTCGGCCTTGGCCAGAGTGACGCCGCTCTTTTGCGCCACCTCCAGCAATGCCTTCAACTGTTCGGGAATGCTGTCATGCGCGGGCAGGTAGGCGTGAAAGGCTGCCAGGCTGTCCGCATCGGCATCGAGCGTGACGGCCGCCGGCGGCAGCGCCGACTGTCTGGCCGCAGTGGCCAGTTTTGCCGTCAATTGCTGCTGGCGCGCGTCGAAGGCATCGCCCTGCTGCACGGCGAAAGCGGCCAGCGCAAGGCCGGCCGCGCCGATGGCGCAAGGCCAGCCCAGGGTGCGCCACAGCCGCTGCGCCTCCCATTGCAGGCGCGGGGGCAGGCGCAGTTGCTGGCGTGGACGGGCCACGGGTGTGCTGGTTTTCAACACAGGTTTTATTGCCGCCATTGCGCCTCCAGCTGAAAACGGTAGGGGTGTTCCGACGTGTTGGCGTTCATCTCGTGCTTGAGCAGATACACGGCGCTGAACATGGGTTGCTGGTTCAGGAAGGCCAGGTAGTTGAGCATGTCCTGCGGCGTTTCCGCCTCGGCGGCGATTTTCAGGACGCTGGCGCCATCCTGTCCCTGCTGCGCGTTCAGGTCCAGTCCCAGCAGGGCCACGTGCACGTCGCGCGGCGGCTGCACGGTCTTGACCAGGCGCGTGACGGGCAGGTTAAGCTGGCGCACGGCGGCAGCCACCTGTTTTAGTTCGAGGTCGCGTTCACGCTGCTGACTCGCCGAGAGGGGCGCACGCACGGGACGCGCGGGCTGCAGCTGCACCAGTTGCGCTTCCAGGCGCCGCGTTTCCTGCGCCTGCACCAGCCAGTACACGGCGGCCGGCAGCAGCATCAAGCCGCCCGCCAGGCACAGGGCCATGCGCCAGCCCTTGAAGGTCTGTTTTGCTCCGGGCGGCAGGAATTCCAGGCGGCTCAGGCCCATGCTGCCTCCCGCATCAGGTGGGCGGCGCCGGCCACGGGTATGGGCTGGAAGCGCCCCGGCAGGGCATGCTGCGGCACGCCGCTCAAGTCGAGCAGCGCCACGTGTTCGATGGCGTCCAGCTGCGGCGCGCGCAAGTTCCAGCGCCGCCACGCCCGATCCAGTTCCTCGCCCCAGGCGGCGCCGCAAGACTGGCTGTGCAAGGCCGTGATACGCCCGCTGCTGGTCGTTGCCAGCAGCAGCCGTCCCGCTTCCACCAGGGCGAAGGCGGCAGGTTTTCCGCCGGCGATGCTGCGCCAGGCCGGTCCGACAAGGGGTTCGATGGACAGGCAGCGCCGGCCATGTGCTGCCAGCGCCTCCTGCACGCCTTGCAGCAGAGCTGCATCGATGCCGCAGGCCAGGCGCGGCTTGCCATAAGGCGCGTCGTCGGTAGCCAGGCGCCAGGCGCGCGCGCCATCGCCGTACACGGCAGCGAACTGGCTATGCAAAAAGCGCTGCGCGCTGGCCCGGTCGAGCAAGGCGCCGCTCCACGGCACGATCAGCATGGCGCACCAGCGGCTGGCCAGGCTGACGGCGAGCGGCAGTTTTTTGCCGCCATCCTGTTCGAGCCAGCCGCGCAGGGCCGCCAGCGCCACTTCCCAGCTGGCGTCGGGGTTCAGGATCGGCAGGTGGAAGGCGCTGTCGGCCACGGGACGGCCGGCGCGGCGCAGCACGCCGTACAGTCCGTGCGGCGCCAGGTGCAGGCACAGGGTGGCGCGGGTAATACGTTCAATAAGTGACACGATTGAGCTCCGCTAAAGTGGTTTCGCCGCGTCGCACCAGGTCCAGGCCCGCTTCGCGCGCCAGGCGAAAACCGTTGCGCGCCGCTTCTTCCTTCATCTGGCTCAGGGGCGCACGCGTGCAAATCATTTCGCGCATCGCATCGCTGAGCATCAGCACTTCGGCAACTGCCTTGCGGCCCTTGTAGCCGGTGCCGCGGCAATGGCCGCAGCCCTTGCCGGCCATGAATTGCCAGTCCTGTACCTGGTGCAGGGCCAGGCCGCTGTCGCGCAATTGCTGCGCATCGGCCAGCACCTCGGCGCTGGCGTCGACGGCGCAATGGGCGCAATTGAGGCGCAGCAAGCGTTGCGCCACGATGCCGTTCAGGGCCGCCGCAAAGCTGTAGGCATCGACGCCCATGTGCAGGAAGCGGCCCACCACGTCGAACACATTATTCGCGTGCACGGTGGTAAATACCAGGTGGCCGGTGAGCGCCGCCTGCACGGCGATCTGCGCCGTCTCGTCGTCGCGGATTTCGCCGATCATGATCTTGTCGGGATCGTGGCGCAGGATGGAGCGCAGGCCGCGCGCAAACGTCAGCCCCTTCTTTTCGTTGACGGGTATCTGCAGCACGCGCGGCAAGCGGTATTCGACGGGGTCTTCGATGGTGACGATCTTGTCGCGCCCCGTATTGATTTCCGTGATGGCCGCGTACAGGGTGGTGGTCTTGCCCGAGCCCGTGGGTCCCGTCACCAGCAACATGCCGTGCGGCTTGGCGGCCAGGCGGCGTATCTGCTCGATGGCATCCTCGTTCAGGCCCAGGCTTTCCAGGCGCAGCGCTTGCGCCGCTTCCGTCAGCGCACGCCGGTCCAGCAGGCGCAGCACGGCATCTTCGCCAAAGATATTGGGCATGATGGAGACGCGAAAATCGATCTCCGCTCCTTTCACGCGCACCTTGAAGCGGCCATCTTGCGGGATGCGCCGTTCGGCGATGTCGAGGTCGGCCATGACCTTGATGCGCGAGATGATCTGTTCGGCCATCGCCAATCCCTGCACCTGGCCCGCCTGCACCAGCACGCCGTCGACGCGGTATTTGATGACCAGGCTGGCCACGTCGCATTCGAGGTGGATGTCGCTGGCCTGGAATTTCAGCGCGTCGTAGATGGTGGAGTTCACCAGTTTTACTACCGGGCTGCTGTCTTCGCTGATGCGGATCAGCGAGATGTCTTCGATGCTCTGGTCCAGTCCCGGCACATCATCACCGTGTTGCATCTCCTGCATCGCCTGTTGCACGCTTTCCTGCTGCAGCAAATAGGCGGCCAGGTCGTCCGGGTGGGCCAACGCCACCGTGAAGGGCGTGGACAGGGCGAAGTCGGCCCACTGCAGCAGGTCTTCGGCGAACGGGTTGCCGATGACGAGCACGGGCGGCGCGCCGGGGGCGCCCGGCTGCAGCAGCACGCAGTCGCGCTGGGCGCAATCCGTGTAGGGCAGCAGGGCAAAGGCGGGCAAGGCGGCTTGCAGCTCGGCCATCGTCCAGGCCGGGTAGCGGAACAGGGCGGCCAGCTGGCGCAAAAAGACTTCGGGTGGCAAGGCTGCCGTTTCCTGCAGCACGGCCATCTGCGGGCGGCCCTGTTCCAGCGCGCTGGCATGGGCGCGGCGCAGCATGGCCGCATCGAGCACGGTGCGCTCTTCGTCGCGTGCGTTCATGACATGAACTTCAAGATAAGCTCCCGGCCAGTTCAAAGATCGGCATGTACATCAGCACCACCACGCCGCCGATGACGACGCCGATGATGGTCATCAGCAGCGGTTCGAGCAGGCGCGACGCCCAGTCCACCCAGCGCGCGAATTCCTCGTCGTGGAACTTGGCCGAACGTTCCAGCATGTCGCCCAGGCGGCCCGTGTTCTCTCCCACTTTCAGCAGCGATTGCGCCACCGGCGTGGTCATGTTGGCGTGTTCCAGTGCGGTGGAAAACGGCATGCCTTCCTGTACCGCGCGGCGTGCCTGCGCCAGTTGCTCCTGCTGCGCCGGCAGCAGCATGGGACCGACCATGGCCAGCGCCTTGTGCAGCGGGATGCCCGCGTGCAGCAGCAAGCTCAGGGCGCGGTAGAAGCGGGCCAGGCGGAACTCCGCCGCCTTCCCGGCCAGCACGGGCAGGCGCAGCAGGCGCAAGACCAGGGCCTGGCGCGCGCCGGCATTGGCTATGCCAAAGACCACGGCGCCAACCGCGGCGGCCAGTGCGCCGGCGCACAGCAGCGGATGCGCGGCCAGGGTCTGGCCAAAGCCGAGCAGCATTTGCGACATCCACGGAATCTCGCGGCCCGAGCTTTCGTAGACGACGCTGAACTTCGGCACCACGTAACCGAGCAGGAACAGCGTTACCAGGCCGCCGACGACGAGCAGCATGCACGGGTAGATGGCAGCGGAGATGAGTTTTTTGCGGATGGCGTCGAATTGCAGCTGGTAGCCGACAAAGCGCGCCAGCGCCTCGGGCAGGTTGCCCGAGCGTTCGGCCGCATGCACGGTAGCGATGTAAATGTCGGGGAAAATGTCGGGGAAGCCGGCCAGGGTGTCGGAAAAGCTTAGCCCCTGCTGCAAGGTGAGCACGATGGCGGCCAGGGTGGCCTTGGCGCCCTGGCGCGTTTCCTTGTTGTGCAGGGTGGCCATGGCCTCGCCCAGGTTCAGGCCCGCTTCGAGCAGGGCCAGCAGCTCCTGGCTGAATTGCAGCAGGGGCAGGCCCTGTTTACCGGGACGTAGCGCGGCGCCCGCATCCTGCGCAGCGCCATCGTCGACGGCCAGCACGCGCCAGCCGCCGCGCACGGCCGCGCGGATCGCCTCGGCCTCGCTGGCGGCGTCGATGGCCAGCGCCTGGCTGCCCGCCGGACCCTGCACCTGGAGGTGGAACTGCATCGTCGGCTCAGGTGAGCAGGACGACAAAAACATACAGGGACAGAGACAGGCTGCTAGGGACGAAGGCGCGTGCGGTCAAAGTAGGCATCGGTCGGGAACAATCCAAAAAAAGTTCAATTCGTCGCGGGTACCGGCAGCAGCAAGATGCAATGAGTTGCCTCAGGGTAGACTGGAATTACCAAAAAATCAATCGTGCGGTGTTGCATGCGCGGGCAAGCCCTTGTAACGATGGCTTGCCCGCATGTTCAACCGCTTACTGGGTGACGAGGCTGACCTTGTCGATCACGAACGAGGTTTGCAGCGAGGCGTCCTCGGTCGCGGCAAACGAGATCTGCACGGTCTGACCCTTGTAGGCGATCAGGTTGAAGGTGCGGATCTGGTAGCCGGCCGCCTTGTTCACGTTCGAGTACGAGGCCAGAGTACCCAGCACCGTACCGGCGCTGTTCTTCACGGTGACGACCAGCTTGTCGTACACGGTATTGCCCGTTTCCGCCGTGTCGATATGCAGCGCGAAGGTCAAGCTGGCCGAGGTGGCGGCGGTCGGAATGGCCACGCTTTGCGTCAGCGATTCGCTGGCCGTGGCGCCATTGCCGCCCAGCCAGGCGTACTGCGTGCCTTCATACGCGGCTTGCCCCGTAAACGTGCCGATGGCGCCCGTGGTGCCGCTCCAACCCGTGGCACCCGCTTCAAAGCCGCCGTTCGTCACGCGTTCGGTGGCGCTGCTCGTGCCCACCGTCAGCGTGGCGTTGTTCGACGTGGCCGTCACGGCGGGCGAGGAGGCATCCGTTACCGTCGCCTTGAAGACGGCGCCGTTGTCGGCCGCCACGGTGGTGAAGCTGTAGGCTGGCGACGTGGCGCCGCTGATCACAGCGCCGTTGCGGTACCACTTGTAGGTGTACGGCGCCGTGCCGCCACCCGCGCCCACGGCGAACGAGGCGGTGGCGCCCGGTGCGACGGTGATGCTGGCCGGCTGGCTGGTGATCGTCACCGCGCCGCCCGTGGTCGATTCATCGACGTCGGCGCCCACGTTGATGGCCGCATACGCGCGCTTGACGGCCGTCGCCTCGGCGCTGCCCACGCCATACAGTTCTTCGGCGGCCAGCAGCACCTTGTTGCGCGCATCGGCGTAGTTGGTCGACGAAGTGAACTTGGTGGTGGCTGCCTTGAACCAGATGCGGTAGGCCTTGTCGCTGCCGATACCGGTCATGGCTAGCGGGCTTTTGTTCAGGTAGGAGCTGTAGTAGTCGCTGCTGGCGGTGGAGTTCGAACCTTGCGACAGGAAGTAGAACATGCGGTTGTTCGGGCCGCTGCTGTAGTGGACGTCGAGGTTCTTGATGGTGCTGCTCCATGCATTCGGGCTGCTGCCATCCTTGCTCGGCTTGTACAGCCAGCGCAGCGGCTGGCCATTCTTGGCGATTTCCTTACCCGTCATCCAATCGTTGCCCGTGTTGGGAATCGTGGTGCCGGTGCCGCCGGCGCGCGCATACGCTTCGACCATTTCGCCGGCGATGTCCGAGCTCGATTCATTCAAACCGCCCGACTCCTGCGAGTAGATCAGGCCCGAGGTGGCGTCCGTGATGCCGTGGCCCATTTCATGGCCGATCACGTCGATGGAACCGAGGTTGTTGAACGAGCTGCCGCCATCGCCGATGTACATGCACTTGCAGCTGCTATCGTAATAGGCGTTGTCGTAGGCCGTGTTGACGTGGGCGGCGATGTGGGTGGCCGTGTTGTTGCCGTCCAGGCTGGACCAGCCCAGCACATTCTTGTGCGTGTCGTAGGTGTTCATCAAGCCCCACATCGCGTTCACGGCCGCCGTCTGGCCGTTGGCATTGGTGGTGCTGCCGCCGTTGATGTATTGCTGGCCGTCGCCCCAGGTATTGCTGGTACTGCTGTACACGCTGCCCGAGGTGGTGCCGTGGTTGGCATTCGTGATGGCCATGCCGCCGAAGCTGCCGCCCGTGCCGCGGCTGGGGTCCTTCATGGTGTAGGTGCTGCCCGTGAGCGTGGTGTTGAGCGGGACCTGACCGTTGTACTGGCTGTTGCCGATGCCGGCGACGGTTTTCAGGGCTTTCCATTGACGCAGGATGCGGCCATCTTTGGCGCTGACGACGGTGTCATAGTAAACGGGCTTGTTACCGCTGATCATGCGCGTCTGCACCAGGTAGGCCAGCTCGTAGTGGTCGACCACGTCCTGTACGTCGAGGGCGTTCAGCGCGGCTTCCGACTTGTTCTCGGCGCCGGCCACGCGCACCGTTTTCATCACGGGGTAAATCAGCAGTTGCGCATGCGGCGGCACATGGTCGACGGCCGGCACGCCGATGCTTTTCACGGCGGCGGCGATGGCGGCGGCAGCGCTGACGGCCGGCGTGGTGTCGATATCGGTGGTGGCGCTGCGGGTGACGGCATTGACACCGCCGCTACCGAGGCCCGACGCGCGGTCCGACACGGATTCGCTGACGATGTCGCCGGCGCTGTTGCTGACCACCACCGTCTCGGAACCGAAGACGGGCAAGCCCTTGTAGGTGTGCTGTACGCGGCTCACGCGCGTGCCGCTGACGCCCGGATGCTGGGCGCCGACGGCAAAGCCATGTTCGGTATTCAGGCCCCGGCTGCGCGCCTGCGTGGCAAGCTTGTCGACCAAGCTGGCGTTCTCTTGTGGAGAGGCCAGGGTAACCGGGGCGGCCATCAGGGTGTGTGGCAGCGGCGTGGCGGCATCGGCAGTGGTGGCCATCAGCGGCAGGGCGGCGATGGATGCGGCAACTATCGTCAAACGTAAATTCATTTCTGCTCCATGGTATCGGTTAAGGAAATGGTGAATGAGCTGGCCGCGATGCCTGATGGCCACCCCGGCGTGCCTGGCGGCTGGCGGATAGTCTGCCGTTTTGTGGTGGCATGACGCCGGGTAGGGGGACACTAAACTTGTCGAGATCGCCATGTCAAAAAATTCAAGAAATGGGTCACTACGCGAATTTTTGTTAAGAATTGAACATTTATTGGCGCTGCATCATCGCAAAGTTTGATGTATCGCAAGCTGCAAATTTTGTTTTGGACCAGTCCCATCAATGACGTGTTCTGTTGGAAAAACACTGTTGCATTTTCTAAATATTGCGATCTACACTAGGTCTTCGCGTTGTCCCCAGTGGCGCACGCGAAAACAAAAAAAGCGCACGCGGCAATGACCGCGTCCAGATACAGCGCATCGGGAAAAAATCAGGAGTTTCACATGACATCAGTTCTATTTTCTGCTGTTGGTTTCAGCCATTTCCCCTCTGGAGCCGCATTCATGCTGCATCCGCCTTCCTAGCCGCCGCTATCCGGCTCCTCCCCCTGCGACGGGGGCTTTTCAGCGAGTCCGACCGCGCCGCCCGGCGTGGTCGCTGGCGCAGTGCATACTTTTTTTAGAAAGGGTTGCCGGCTACTGGTGCGTGCACCGGAATCACCGGCCCGAAGAACTATGCTTTCGATAGCGACCAAAGTGGAACAGATCGTGATGGAATCGGTGTTTCTCAGCGAGGGACTGGGCCGGGGCTTGCTCAACTTGTCGGAACTGGCGCGCCAGCTGCAGCCGCAATTGCAGACCGATTTGTGGAAGCCGGTGGGGCAAGCCGCCGTGGTGATGGCGCTGCGCCGCCTGGCCGAGAGGATGCCGCAGCAGAAAAACGGCGAGATCGTGCTGGCGCACCGCGCGGGCGAACTGTCCACGCGCAGCGAGCTGATGATTTTTACCTACCGCTATTCCGACCAGACGTATGCCTGCCAGCGTCAGTTGCTGGCGCTGGCCGCACCCCAGCGCGGCACGTTCATCACGGTGACACGCGGCGTCAACGAGGTGATGGTGATCTGCAGCCGCGAGCTGCATGCGCTGGTGGAAGAGGTTTTCGGCGACGAGCAGGAACTGGCGCGCCTGGAGCGGGTGACGGCCGTGACCTTGCACCTGGCGCCCGAAACCTGCTATACGCCTGGCGTGTATCACGCCATCCTGCGGCGCCTGGCGTGGGACCGCATCAACCTGATCAACATCATCTGCACTTATACGGAGTTGACCCTGCTGCTGGAAGCATCGCAGACGGGCGCCGCCTTTTCCGTGTTGTCGAAAATCGTCGCGCAATGAAAAGCGCCCCGCTGCAGCGATGCAGCGGGGCGCTGGCGGGACGGAAGCCGTCTATTTTTCCAGCTGCGTGCGCACGCGGGCAATCGCGGCGCGCACCTGGCGCGGCGCGGTGCCGCCCACGTGGTCACGCGCGGCGACGGAGCCTTCCAGGGTTAGCACCGCGAACACGTCTTCGCCCGTCAACGGGGAAAATGCGCGCAGCTGTTCCAAAGACAGGTCGGCCAGGTCGCAACCGGCATCGACGCAGGCGCGCACGGCCAGGGCCACCGCTTCATGCGCGTCACGGAACGGCAAGCCCTTCTTGACCAGGTAGTCTGCCAGGTCGGTCGCCGTGGCATAACCCTGCAGGGCTGCCGCACGCATCGCTTCCGGTTTCACTGTGATGCCGCCGGCCATGTCGGCAAAGATGCGCAGGGTGTCGATGACGGTGTCGACGGTATCGAACAGCGGTTCCTTGTCTTCCTGGTTATCCTTGTTGTAGGCCAGCGGCTGGCCTTTCATCAGGGTCAGTAAGCCAATCAGGTGGCCATACACGCGGCCTGTCTTGCCACGGGCCAGTTCCGGCACGTCCGGGTTTTTCTTTTGCGGCATGATCGACGAGCCGGTGCAGAAGCGGTCGGCGATGTCGATGAAGCCGATGCGTGGGCTCATCCAGATTACCAGTTCCTCGGCCATGCGCGACACGTGCATCATCAGCACGGCGGCAGCGGCACAAAATTCGATGGCGAAGTCACGGTCCGACACGGCGTCGAGCGAGTTGTGGCAGACGTCGTCGAAGCCCAGCGTCTTGGCCACGCGCAGGCGGTCGATGGGGAAGGTGGTGCCGGCCAGAGCGGCGGCGCCCAACGGCAGGCGGTTGACGCGCTTGCGGCAGTCGGCCATGCGCTCGGCATCGCGGCCGAACATTTCCACGTAGGCCAGCATGTGATGGCCGAAGGTGATCGGCTGGGCCACCTGCATGTGGGTAAAGCCCGGCATGATGGTGTCGGCATGCTGCTCGGCCAGGTCCGTCAGCGCGCTGCGGAACGTCGCCAGCAGGGCGGTGATGTCGTCGATGGCGGAACGCACGTACAGGCGGATGTCGGTGGCCACCTGGTCGTTGCGCGAACGGCCCGTGTGCAGGCGCTTGCCCGCATCGCCTACCAGTTCGGTCAGGCGCTTTTCAATATTCAGGTGGACATCTTCCAGGTCCAGCAGCCATTCGAACTGGCAGGCGGCGATTTCCTGCGAGATTTGCGCCATGCCGCGCTGGATTTCCGCGTAATCGGCCGGGCTGATGATGGCTTGCGCATGCAGCATTTCCGCATGGGCCAGCGAACCTTCGATGTCGAACAGCGCCAGGCGCTTGTCAAAAAAAACAGAAGCTGTGTAGCGCTTGACGAGGTCCGAGACCGGTTCGGAAAACCGGGCCGACCAGGCTTCGCCCTTTTTGGAGAATTGATCAGTCATGAAAGAAGTCCTTTAGTGTAGGGCGATTATAAACAAGGTTGGCCTGCGGTAGGGCTTTTGGGGGCTTGCAGGGCGCTGAAATGGCCAGGAGTGGGGCTGACACGCGTCAAATGCCACGGCGCGGGCGCTGTTGCGCGTTCCATCCGGGCTTTTTGTATTCTGTCCCGCAAATCGTGCGTTTTGTCGCAATCCGATGGCAGTCCAGCGGTGATCGGCCTACAGTTCAATCATCGCAGCACACAACCAGTCACTCAAAGGACACCATCATGAACATCGCTAAAAACATGGAAGCCATCTTCGTTGCCATTATCGCCATCGCCGCTGCTACCAGCCTGGCCACCGCCGCCGTGCCGAAGTTCCGCGCCGCGCCAGCAGCCATCGTTGCCAGCGCCGACCAGGCCACCATGCACACGGTGTATGTCAGCGCCAAGCGCCTGAGCGTCGAAGAAAAAGCTGCCCTGTAATCGATGACGGCAAGAGCAGCAGCAGTAGTAGCAGTAGCAGAAGCACGCAGCAGAATTATCGCGTCACAGGCAGTCAGGACGGGCGGCGCCCCCCGGTTCTCTCCAGCCCTGGTGACAGCAGCGCCAAAATCGCAGAGGATCGTGTTTTTCAACGACTGGCGGACCGGCACACCATGTCACACCTGAATACCCAAGATTTGCACGTCAGCACCGACAAGGCGGAACTCGACGTTCCAGCCATCCACCATTTTCTCAGTACGCAATCGACATGGGCCATCGGCATCCCGCCGGCCACCGTGCAGCGCGCGATCGACCATTCTCTCTGCGTGGGTGGCTATATCGACGACCGCCAGGTGGCATTCGCCCGCGTGGTCAGCGACTGCGCCACGTTTGCCTACCTGGTCGACGTGTACGTGCTGGCAGAGTACCGCGGCCGCGGCTACAGCAAGCGCTTGATGGCGGCCGTGATGGCGCATCCCGATCTGCAGGGCCTGCGTCGCTTCATGCTGGCCACCAGCACGGCGCATGATTTATATGCACGCTACGGCTTTACGGCCCCGTTCAGGCCAGGGACGCTGATGGAGCGGTATGTGCCGGACATCTACCAGCCTTGAATGGCTTACTGCCAGTGCATCAGGCAGGGGGGAATCAGCAGCAGCAGCGCCAGCACCAGGTAAATCAGCTGCAGCGGGATCATCCACTTGGCCCACGTAATCCACGGCACGCGCGCCAGTGCCAGCACGCCGACGGTGATGCCGGAAGTGGGGATCATCGGCGTGGTGAATTCGCCGAACTGGAAGGCAAGGATGGCGGTCTGGCGCGTCACGCCCACCAGATCGGCCAGCGGCGCCATGATGGGCATGGTCAGCGCGGCCTGGCCGCTGCCCGAGTGGATGAAGAAGTTGATCACCGACTGCATGAAGAACATCTTCTGCGCGGCGAAGACGGGACTCGACGACGCCACCAGGGGCGTGAGCGCATGCAGCATGGTGTCGATGATCTGCGCGTCGCGCGCCAGGATCATGGTGCCGCGCGCCAGCGCGATGACGAGTGCCACGCTGACCATGTCGCGCGCGCCCTGCACGAAAGACGCCACCAAACTGTCCATGTCGAGCCGGCCGACCAGGCCGACAACGATGGCCATCACCAGGAACAGGGCGGCGATTTCATCGATGAACCAGTCGTACTTGACGACGCCGACGACCATCGTCAGTAACGTCGCCATGAAAATCCACAGCACGGCGCGGTGCGTGCCGGTCATGCCGGCAAAGCTGTCCAGGTCCATCGAGTGCTCGCTGCGCTTTTCGATGTCGAGCAGATAGGTCGGGCTTTTTTCCGGATGGCGTTTGATGCGCGCCGCGTACCACATCAAAAACACGATACTGACCGCCGTGGCGATGGCCCACACGATCAGGCGGTAGCCGATGCCGGAAAAGATCGGCACGCCGGCGATACCCTGCGCGATGCCGACATTGAACGGGTTCAGGAAGGCGGCGGAAAAGCCCACCTGCGAGCCGATGAAGGGAATCGATACGCCCGTGATGGTGTCATAGCCCAGTGCCAGCGCCAGCGGCACGAAGATCAGGATGAAGGGAATCGCTTCCTCGTTCATGCCGAAAGTGGCGCCACCGAGCGAGAACATGGTGAAGAACACGGGGATGATGGCGGCGCGCACGAAGCGCGAACTGGTGTGCGCCTTGGCGATGGCCTTGATTAGCGAATCGAAGGCTTCGGTTTTCTGCAGCACGGCGAAGGCGCCGCCGACGATCAGCACGAAGCCGATAATCAGGCTGGCGTCGACGAAGCCCTTGATAGGCGCCATCATCAGGGCGGCGAGTCCCTGCGGCTTGTTGTCGACGTAGTGAAACGTTCCGGGGATGATCAGTTGCTTGCCGTTGACCAGCTGTGTATCGAATTTCCCGCCCGGTACCAGCCAGGTGGCAAGGGCAATCATGGCCAGGATGCCGCACAGCAGGACGAAGGTATTAGGGAGCTTGAATTTTCTCATGGCGTCATTGGCTCAGCAGACTGCCGCCGCGGAAGGCGATGGCGCCGGCGACCTTGCCGACGTTCATGCCGCGCAAGACGTGGCGGTGGGCGCTGCGCGCAAAAAAGACGCCGGCGACGGTGCAGCGCAAGGTTGTCGTCTCGCCGCTGACAGGGTCGATCAGGTCGGCTAACGCGTCGCCGGCGGCCAGCACGTCGCCCATTTCACGCAGGTAGACCAGTACGCCGTGATGCGGCGCGAGGATCGGTTCCACGCCTGCCAGCGGCGTCGGCTCGCATTGCGGTGCGGGCAGGTCGTCGCCGGCGCCGTCGATCTCCAGTACGCCCTCGATGGCGAGAAAACGCAGCAGGGCATTGGCGTCGCGTTCGGCCAGGGCGTAGCTCACTTCCACTTCGCCGCGCAACTCGACGGTGGTCGACAGGCAGGCGGCGGGAATCGGATAGCGTCCCTTGAAGTGCGCATCCAGATCCCACCACAATCGGCTGCAGGCTTCGTCGAACGGCTCTTCGCCGGCCGCCAGTTCCAGCAGCACGGCGCGCGCGCCCAGTAACGCGGACAGGGGCGCGATCTGCGCGGCCAGCGGCGTGCCTGTGTAAATGTGCAGGGCCGCCTCGTTATCGCAATGCAGGTCGAGCACGATGTCGGCGTCGATGGCCATGCCCAGCAAGGTTTTCTTCAATACCTCGGCATCCGTGCCCGGCCGCCAAGCGGCGACGGCGGCGCGCGCGTGCCGGCGTATCAGCGCCACGTTGGCTTGCGCATCCTGTCCCAACTGGCCATCGAGCGTGGTTTTCAGTTCATCGGCCACATGGCGGTAGGCGCGGTTGAAGTTGATGCCGGTGGTCAGATCGAAGCGGCCGAACGGCGCGCCATGGATGGCTTGTGCCAGGCCGATGGGATTGGCGGCCGGCACCAGGATGATTTCGCCATGCACCTTGCCCGCCGCTTCCAGCGCCAGCAGTTCGCGGCGCAAAAATTGCGACACCAGCATGCCTGGCACCTCGTCCGCATGCAGCGCCGCCTGAATGTAGACCTTCTTGCCACTGCGGCTATTGGCCGCCGCAGTGCCGAAGTGGAAGCTGCTCAACTGGCACACTACGCTGGCGTGCGCGGTGGAAATGGGATGCTGTTGTACTTGCATGGTGAATTCGCCCCAAAACGGGGCGCGGTTGATGGATTTCGGTCGATTATGTAGCAATATTTTCACGAAGTAAATCAATGAAAATCCTTTTACAAATATTTGTTGAGTTTTCTTTTTGATATGAGTAGAGTAAGTTCCAGCGACCCGATTTCGCCTTTTTTTCGTCATCCGCCATGCACAAGAACACAGGCCGCCAGTGATATGAAATCATCCGCCAGTCCTGCACGCAGCAGTCCCTACACGCCAGCGGCCACCGCCCTATCGTCGCCCGATGCCGCGTTCGCGCAATCGCCGCTGGGGCAGGCGCTGATGCACGTGCTGGCCGGCGGCTCGGCGTCGCAGCGGCAGATCGCCGATTACCTGCTGCGCAACCAGATGCGCGTGACGGCGCTGGGCATCGAGGAACTGGCTGACAGCTGCCAGGTATCGACGGCCACCATCAGCCGCTTCGCGCGCGACATCGGCCAGAAGAATTATTCGGCCATGCGCGGCGCCATGGCAGAAACCCTGCAATCGCTGTTGCAGCCAGTCGACAAATTGCGCCGCACGATACAGCGGCGTGCGCGCGCCACGTCGCCCATCACGGAAAGCCTGGAGTATGCGGCCGCGAACATAGCCGCCACATCCGATGCCCTGTCGCCGCACGCCATGCAGGCCGTGGTGCGCCGCCTGACGCGCGCCAAGGTGGTGTATGTGATGGGTTTTGGCCTGTCGGCCAACCTGGCCGGCATGCTGGTGCAGCATCTGCAGCCGTTTTGTCCGCATGTGGTGGAAGTGGTGGGCATCGGCGGCTCGGAAGTGGCGGCCGGCCATCTGGTCAACCTCACGGCGCACGACGTGCTGGTGGTGATCTCGTTCCCCCGTTACACGCTCGACTGCATCGGCCTGGCCAGCTTCGCGCGCGACCGCGGCGCCTGCATCGTGGCGCTCACCGATTCGCCCGCGTCCCCCCTGGCCGAACTGGCCGATCACGCGCTGTATGCGCAAAGCACGCATCCCGTCCTGCCCAGCAGCGCCAGCACGGCGCTGGCCATGATCGAGGCGCTGGCCGTGGCGCTGATGGTATCGAACAAGAAGAACGTTGAAAAAGCGGCCCGCCTGAGCGAAGTCATCGCCGCCTATCTGTACGGCGGCGAACATGGCGTGCAGGGAACCCGGAAAAGAGCAGTAAAGCAGCGCAAGGCAGTGCCGCAGTCATTATAAAAATCAGGGTTAACACCATCGGGGAGAGTTTGCATGCAAGCAGAAAAACAAGACGGCAGTTGCGTACTGCCACGCGAGTCGGTGCTGGCGCAAGGCGTGCGACTGGCGCTGGGCGCCCTGAGCGTGTCGGCGGCGCTGGGCATGCTGGCCAACGGCGCGCTGGCGCAGGAGCAGGGGCAGGAAGGCGAGCCTGCGCCGAAAAAAATGCAGCGCGTGGAAATCACGGGGTCGGCCATCAAGCGGCTGGAATCGGAGACGGCGCTGCCGGTGCAGATCATCACGCGCGCCGACATCGAAAAGGCGGGTGTGACGACGGCGGCCGAGCTGATGGCGCGTGTGTCTGCCAATGTAGGTGGCTTGACCGATGGCGCCAGCATCAACGTGGGCGGCGACCAGCGCGGCTTCAACAGCGCCAACTTGCGCGGCGTGGGCACGTCGTCCACGCTGGTGCTGCTGAATGGCCGGCGCATGGCGAACTTTGCCTCGCCCGGCGACGATGCCGGCGTGGACCTGAATAATATCCCTGCCGCCGCCCTGCAGCGCGTGGAAGTACTGCTCGACGGCGCCTCGGCCCTGTACGGCACGGATGCCATCGGCGGCGTCATCAATTTCATTACGCGCAAGGATTACCAGGGCGTGGAGCTGAACGCCTACGGCAGCCGCACCGATGAAGGGGGCGCCGGCAAGCGCACGGCCAGCATCACGGCCGGCACGGGCGACCTGGCCATGGATGGCTACAATATCTTTGCCGTGGTCGACATGCAAAAGACGGACCGCCTCAGCTCCTCGCAGCGCAAGTTTATTCCGAACCTGCAGATTCCGCAGCGCCTGGGGCATTTGCTGTCGAACTTTACCAGCCCGGCGAATATCCGCCTGTCCAGCGCCCAGCGCGCGCACTTGCAGGATAATGGCTTCCAGCTTAATGGCCAGCCGATCACCAACCGGCAGATCAATCTGTCGATCCCGAACTGCGCGCCGCCGGCCAACCTGTACCTGCCGGCGGGAACGGGCGGCGTCGATGCCTGTACCTACGATTACATGGGCGACACGGAGCTGTATCCGAAGACGGACAAGCAGAACCTGCTCACGCGCGGCGTGCTGAAGCTGGGTAACGACCATCAGCTATATGCGGAAGTGGCGTTGAGCCGCTCGCGCAGCTATTACGTGGGCTCGTCGGCGCGCGTGATCGGCTACCTCGATTACAGCAAGGTGCCGCAACTGGCCAATGCCGGCTTTGATACGGCGGTCGATGAAGATGGCGACCCGGTAGGGCGTGAACTGGAACTGCGCATGCGGCTGAACGAGGCGGGCATGCGCACCAGTCAGTTGACCAGTGAGAGCCAGCGCTTCGTGGTGGGCGCCAGCGGCACGCTCGCCGGCTGGGATTACGAGGTGGGCTTCAATCACAGCGTCAACGTCGTGAAGGACCGCGATACGCATGGTTATGTCCTGTACGACAAGCTATTGGAGGGCATCGCTTCCGGCGACATCAACCCGTTTGGCCCATCGGGCGCGAAGGGCAAGGCGCTGCTCGACAGCATCCAGGTCAATGACGAAGTACGGCATGCGCGCGGCACCATGGATACGCTCGACTTCAAGGCATCGCGCGCGCTGATGGCGTTGGGTGGCGGCGACATGGCGCTAGCTGTGGGCGGCGAAGTGCGCCGCGAACGCACCGAGTTCCGTCCATCGGCGTTGCTGATGAGCGACAACATCAACAATGATGCGGCGCCCGAAGGCGGCGTGGCCACCAGCGACAGCCGCAAGGTGCAAGCCATTTACAGTGAATTGCTGCTGCCATTTACCAAGCAGTGGCAGGCACAGTTGTCTGGCCGTTACGATCATTACCAGCAGGTAGGCGGCGCCCTCAGTCCGAAGATCGGGCTGACCTATATGCCCGGCAAGCAGGTGCTGCTGCGCGCCTCGGCCGGCAAGGGCTTTCGCGCGCCATCGATGTCGGATCTGCACCGGCCCACTGCCTATAGCAGTACGGCGACGCTACCGGATCCCGTGTATTGCGCGAGCGAGAACAATGATTACTCCGTCTGCGCCGATAATTGGGATACGCGCCGCTACAGCAACGACAAGCTGAAACCGGAGCGCAGCCGCCAGTTCACGGCCGGCCTGGTGCTTGAGCCCAGCCAGCACTGGACCTTCAGCTTTGATTACTGGAACATCAAGCGCACGGACCTGATCAGCGAGATCGGCGACGACATCATCCTTGGCAACCTCGCCAAGTACGGCAACCTCGTGCACCGCAACAAGGACAATGAAATCGACTATATCGAGCTGCGCAAGGAAAACCGCGGCGCGCAAAAAGCTGCGGGTATTGACCTGACGGCCGACCTGCATGGTGTGCAAACTGCCTGGGGACGCTTCGGCGGCCACTTGAGCGGCACCTATGTGCTCGATTCGAAAATCCAGACCAGCCCTGGCGACGTCTTTATCAGTAACCTGAATAAATTCGTCACGGACGGCGTGGTGCAGCGCTGGCGCCATACGATCACCCTTGACTGGGACAATGGCCCGTATTCGGCCAGCCTGTCGAACACCTATTCGAGCGGCTATGATGACCAGAATTCGGCCATCAACACGGACGATGGCAGTGTGGTCAAGCCGAACCGGGTGAAGGCGTATACGCTGTGGGACATGTCCGGCGCGTATGCCGTCAACAAGCAGTTCAAGCTGCGCGCGGGCATACAGAATCTGTTCAATACCAGTCCGCCGTACTCGAACCAGGCGTACTTTTTCCTCTCCGGCTATGATCCGACCTACACGGACCCGCGCGGCCGGCGTTTCTATGCCAGTGCCAATTACAGCTTCAAGTAAGCAGTTTTACATAGAAGCGTGGAGATACCGCAACAACGCTGTCATATGCAGCAAGTAGTATCGTAGTTCGATGCAGTTGGGTTGCAAGCAGCAGTTTTGGCAGCAAGGGCGCGCGCCTGTAGCAACAAGTGTGCGCCACTTTCCTTGTATTCGAAAGGCACCATGAAATCATCCGCAAGCCTGTATCACACCTTCCGCGCCGCGCTGCTGTTCGCGCTGGCATTGTGCAGCGTCCATGCCGTGGCGGCGCCTGGCGGCAGTGCCATCGGCAGCGCCCCGCAGGGCACCCTCGTCATCATTGGCGGCGGCCTGCGTGCCGACAATGCCGAAGTCTGGCAGCGCATCGTCAAGTTGTCGGGCGGGCCAGGCGCGCGCATCGCCGTGCTGGCATCGGCCGCGATGAACCCGGAAAAATCGGGAGAAAGCATCATCAAGAAGCTTAACCAATATGGCGCCGACGCCTTTTTCGTGCCGCTGGCCGTCAAGTTGCCCAATCGCGATTACCGCAAGGCAGCCGAAGACCCGGCCATCGTCACGCAGATCAAGTCGGCCAGCGGCATTTATTTTGCCGGCGGCGACCAGGGACGCATCACGCAAGCCTTGCTGCGCCCGGACGGCAGCCGCACGGCCGCGCTGGAAGCCATCTGGTCGGTCTATCGCAACGGCGGCGTGATCGCCGGTTCCAGCGCCGGTGCCGCCATCATGAGCACCACCATGTTCTACGACGCCAAACCCGTGCTCGACATGCTCAAGATGGGCGTGACGGACGGGCGCGAGATTGCGCCGGGGCTGGGCTTCATCGGCAGCGATGTCTTCGTGGACCAGCATCTGCTGGTGCGCGGGCGTTTTGCGCGCATGATTCCCGTGATGCTGAAAAAAGGCTATCACCTGGGGCTGGGCATCGATGAAAACAGCGCCATGGTGGTCGACGCCATGCGCGACGTGGAAGTCATCGGCTACAGCGGTGCCTTGCTGATCGACCTGTCGGGCGCCATCAGCGACCGTGGCGTGAAAAATTTTAATATCAGCAACGCCGCCATCAGCTATCTGGACCGGGGCGACAAATTCAACCTCGTCACGCGCGTGTTTACGCCGTCGCCGGACAAGGCCGACAACAAGCTCGATCCGAACCAGCCCGACATGCGCGAGCCTGTGTTTACCAACGATATTCTCGGCAATAACGCCGTGCTCGACCTGATGGGCAACCTGATCGACAACGCGCAGCAGGAAGCTATCGGCATCGCCTTCGGCAACCCGCGCGACCCGTATCCGGACCTGGGTTTCGAGTTCAGGTTCAGCAAGACCGTCAACAGCGTCGGCTACAGCTCGACCGAGGCGGAAGCGTATTCGGTGCTGAAGCTGCGCCTTGACATCCGCCCGATCCAGCTGCGCCAGCCTTTGTACCGCTACAAATAAGCGGTGCCGGCGCGCCGCCAGCGCGGCCACGCCGCGATCGTCAAGGCCCTGAGCAGCCACTCGACAGGGCCATACGCGTGACCGCGCAGCCACCATCGGCTCAGTGGTAGCTGCATGCAAAAGATGATGATGGCCAGCGCCAGGGCACCCAGCGGCGAGACGTTGCCCATCAAGCGTGCGCCATACGCGAGGAACAGCCAGGCGCAGATGGCCGACTGCAGCAGGTAGTTCGACAGGGCCATGCGGCCCGTGTCGGCCAGCATGGCAAACAGCGTGCCGTTGCGCAGGCGCTCGAACAGGGCCAGGGCCAGCGCCAGGTAAGCGCCCGCCAGCAGCGGCGCGGTCGCCAGGCCCACGGCCAGTCCCGCCACCTGCCATGCCTGGTTGTCAGCATACACGGAGGTCCATGCATAGATGGCGGCACCTGGCACCCCCGCCAACGCGCCGGCCCGCAGCAGGCGGCGCCGCAGCGGCAGATAAGCGCTTGCGTGCAGCAGCATCTCGCGCTTGCCGGCGGCCAGGCCGCACAGGAACATGGCCAGCGCGCACGGCGCCTGCACCAGCAGCAGCACGATCCAGATTTCATTCAGTTCGCGCAAGTGCTGGGCGATGACGGTGGCCGGCGTGGCACGGTAGGCGGCCAGCGCGGTCGCCGCCTTTTGCGCCATGGTCACGGCTTGCTGGGCGGCGTCGCCCGCCGGTTGCAGGCTTTGTAGCCAGGCCATCCATCCCCAGAACCCCGCGCAGACGGTGACGAGAATCAAGGCCAGGGACAGTGCCTGGCGTTCGCCGCAGCGGTGCAGCGCCAGCAGTACGATGCCCAGCACGGCGTAGGTGGTGAGTATGTCGCCATGAAACAGGAACACGGCATGCAGGGCGCCGATCAGCCACAGGCCTGCTTGCCGGCGCAGCATCCGCGGCACGAACGGTGCATTGGCACGCGCTGCCGCCTGCATCTGCAAGGTGAAGCTATAACCAAACAGGAAGGAAAACAGCAGGTAGAACTTGGTCTCGAACAGCAGCGCGACGAGAAAATGCGTGGCGCGATCCACGCTGCCGTGAAAGGCCGGATCGGTCATGCCCAGGCCAAACCAGGGTGTGGCGAAGGCGCCGATATTGACGACCAAAATGCCGAATAGGGCGCAGCCGCGCAGGGCGTCGACGTCGGCGATGCGCGCGGGCTTGGTTTTCATGGAGGCGCTCATGGCAGGGCCGGGCGCAGGAAGCGCGCCAGCAGCTGGTGCAGGCTGGCGCGCTGCGCCAGCGGCGTGTAATCGGGATCGACGGCGACCCGGTTGAAGATGCCGTCGATTAGCGCGGCGAGCCAGCTGGCCGTTTGCGCGGGGTCCAGCGCGGCGTCGATTTGGCTCCGCGCGGCCGCCTCTTCCAGCAAGGTTTGCAGGCCGCCGCGCAGGCAGGCGTCATTGCGCGCCACCCTGACCGCGATATCCATGTCGCGCATCGCCTCGGCCGCTATTTCCAAAGTTAGTCCCGCAAAGTCCGCGTCGGCCGCCAGCGCCAGCACCAGGTCCATGAAGTCGAGCAGGGCGCCGTACGCATCGGCGCTGTCTTGCGCGCCGGCGAAATAGGCGGCCGTCTCGCCGCCTTCCTGGTCGACGATGGCGGCGATGATGGCTTGCTTGGTGGGGAAGTAATGAAACAGGTTACCGGGACTCATGCCCGCTTGCGCACAGATGGCGGCGGTGCTGGTCTGGTGAAAGCCCTTGCGGGCAAAGCAGTGGCGCGCCGCCGCGAGAATGGCGGCGCGGCGGGCCGCGTGTTTGTCGGGATCGATGGTGCGCATACATTCCTTATTAATTAATCGATTAGTCAGTTTAATATAGGGCAAGCTGTTTCCGAGGTCAAGCGTGCAGGCTGAAAACGCGTGCTTTGCATGCCCGCTTCCTGTCGCTACAATGTGCCGCAGCGGTTTTTTCCGCGCTTGCCGACAGGCCCGCTGATTGTTTGGAAAACCGTTCCCTCCACCTGTTTTTCTACCGTTTTAGGAATGACATGCAGCAGACCCCGACTCGATCCTTCCTCTGCGCGCTGGCGCTGGCCGCCGGCTTGCTCCCTGCCGCGCACGCGGATAATGCGTCGCAGCCAGCCACCATGCGCCTCGATTACCAGCACAGCGGCAATGCGCTGGGCGAACATTATGCGGTTGAGCGCGTGCTGGTCGAGCCCTTGCCGTGGCCGGGCAATCTGGCACGCCCCATCGACGACAGCAACCGTGGCAACAACCTGCTGGAAGTGGTCGATATCAAGTCGGGCAAGGTGCTGTATTCGCGCGGTTTTTCCACCATCTTCGGCGAGTGGGCCAGCACCGATGAAGCGAAAACCACCACGCGCGCCTTCCAGGAATCCGTGCGCTTCCCGCAGCCCGAGCAGCCCGTGCGCGTGCGCATCCTCAAGCGTGACGAGCGCGGTCTGTTTTCCGTTGTGTGGAGTACCGATGTTGATCCTGCCGCGCAGGATGTGATCCGCAAGCAGCCGCCGGCGCCCGTCAAGCCGATACCTATCCGTGTCGAAGGCCCCTCGTCCGAGAAGGTCGACCTGCTGATCATGGGCGACGGCTATACGGCGGCCGACATGGGCAAGTTCGAAGCGACGGCGCGGAAATTGGCCGAGCACCTGTTTACAGTCTCGCCATTTCGCGAACGGGCCAAGGACTTCAATGTGTGGGCCATGGCAGCGCCGACGCAGGAATCGGGCGTATCGCGTCCATCGACGGGCGTGCATCACGCCTCGCCGCTGGGCACGCGCTACGACATATTCGGCAGCGAGCGCTACGTGCTGACGACGGACAACCGCGCCCTGCGCGACCTGGCGCAGTATGCGCCGTATGAATTCATTGAAATCCTCGTCAACAACGACACCTACGGCGGCGGCGGCATCTTCGGCCAGTTCAGCACGGCCGCAGCGAATAACGACTGGGCCAATTACCTGTTCGTGCATGAATTCGGCCACCATTTCGCCGGCCTGGCCGACGAGTACTACACCTCGCCCGTGGCCTATCAGTCGAATGGCGAGCGGCAGGAACCGTGGGAGCCGAACGCCACGGCGCTGCGCGATCCGGCCAGGCTGAAATGGCAGAACCACGTCAAAGCCGGCACGCCACTGCCGACGCCGTGGCCGAAGGAAGCGTACGACAGCCATGCGCGCGAATACCAGAAGCAGCGCGCCGCCCTGCGCGCGGCCAACCGCCCGGAAAGCGAGATGAGCGACTTGTTCAAGGCCGACCTGGCGTACACCCAGCAGCTGTTCTCCAAGGCGCCGCAGCGGCATGCCGTTGGCGCCTTCGAGGGCGCCAACTATGAGTCGTCCGGCTACTACCGGCCCGAGATGCAATGCATCATGTTCGACCGCAGCGAGACGTTTTGCTCCGTATGCCAAGATGGCATCAGTACCATCATCGACCTGTATTCGCGTCCCGCCACGGCGCCGCGCAAATAAGGCCGGTTAGCGCAGTTTCGTAAGGCATGGCGGCCATGTTGCAATGCAATAGCATGGCCCTCATTCTGTCTCTCCCCACCATCCGCCGTCCGCCACCTCCCAACGATTATTGTTTTTAATTCAATAACTATCGCCGCTGGTAAAGTCCATTTTCTCCCCGTCAGCCCAGAAGAATTGTCAAATATGCATGCTCGCACGCTTGCTTGAAAAATATTTCATTTAGATAATATTGAGGTAGAATTTGATCTACATCAATGCTGCATTGCCGCAATCGCACTTATAGTTGACCTAGCTCAAAGCGTCATGGAATGCGGATCGGGCTCATCACGAATCACGCGTCTAAATGCTGTAGAGTAATTTCGCCCCGTACCAGTTCCCCGAGAATGCACTGGTGCAGGCCTCGAATTTCAGTGACGGAAGCCCGATTCATGAAGATGCAGATCCCCGCGCCTGGCGCGTGCAGTACCTTACACCCCCACACTCCCATTGCCTTGCCGTATGCGCGCGCCGGTGGCGTCACCCTGGCCATGTGCGCTGCCGCCATGCGCGCCGGCGCGGTGCGATGCGTGCATGCGGCCACGCCGTGGCCCGCCCTGCGTCCAGTCCAGGCATGACGGCCGACTTGCGCCAGCACTTGCCTTTGCAGGGCAAGCGGGGCCTGGTGGTGGGCATCGCCAACACGCAAAGCATCGCCTGGGGCTGCGCCAGCGCATTGCGCGCGGCCGGCGCCGAACTCGCCGTGACCTGGCTCAATGACAAGGCGCGTCCACACGTGGAGCCGCTGGCGTTGCGACTGTCGGCGGCCATCATGGCGCCGCTCGACGTGGCCGTGCCGGGCCAGCTCGAAGCGCTGTTCGCGCAGATCGAGCGTCAGTGGGGGCGGCTCGACTTCCTCGTCCATTCCATCGCCTACGCGCCGAAGCAGGACTTGCATGGCCGCGTCACGGACAGTTCGGCTGACGGTTTTGCGCAGGCGATGGATATTTCCTGCCACTCCTTCATGCGCATGGCGAAGCTGGCCGAACCCCTGATGCCGGACGGCGGCAGCCTGATGACCATGAGTTATCTGGGTGCGGAGGAAGTCATCGCCGACTATGGCCTGATGGGCCCTGTGAAGGCGGCGCTGGAAGCATCGGTGCGCTATCTGGCTGCGGAACTGGGCCCACAGGGCATCCGCGTCAATGCCATCTCGCCGGGGCCTCTGGAGACGCGGGCCGCTTCCGGCATTGCCCATTTCGACCGCCTGATGGCCGACGCCATCGAACGTTCGCCCATGCGGCGCCTGGCCACCATCGAGGACGTGGGCGCGCTGTGCGCCTTCCTCGCCGGTGACGGCGCGTGCGCCATCACGGGTGGCACCTTATATGTCGATGGCGGCTACAACATTCTGAATTGACTGGAAGAAGATGATCATGCCTGTTCCCGCTTTATCTGCGTGCGCCAGGATGGCCGCGCTGGCCACTGCACTGGCCACCACGCTGGCCGCCACGCTGGCCCTGGCCGGCTGCGCCTCGATGGCGCCGCCGTACGCGCCACCGCCGCTACCGGTGGCGGCGCAGTATCCGGAAGCCGATCCCGCTGGCGCGCACGCTGCGGACATCGCCTGGCAAGCCTACTTTGCCGACGCGCGCCTGCAGGCGCTGATTGCGCAGGCGCTGGCCAGCAACCGCGATATCCGTATCGCCGCCCTGCGCGTGGAAGAGGCGCGCGCCGCGTATGGCATCCAGCGCGCCGAACAATTTCCCACCATCGCACTGGGCGCCTCCGGCAGCCGCGCGCGCGTGCCCGGTGACCTGAGCGTGACGGGGCGCCCCATGACGAGCGCGCAGTACCAAACGGGTTTGAACGTAAGTGCCTGGGAGCTCGATTTCTGGGGCCGGGTGCGCAGCCTGAAGGACAGCGCGCTGCAAACCCTGCTGGCCAGCGACGAGGCGCGCCGCGCCGTCGGCGTGGCCCTGGTGGCGCAGGTGGCCAATGGCTATCTGGGCTTGCGCGAACTCGATGAACGGGTGGCGCTGGCGCGCGCCACGGTCGACAGCCGCGCCGAATCGCTGCGCATCTTCACGCGCCGCTTCGAGGTGGGTTCGATTTCCAAGCTGGACCTGACGCAGGTGGAAACCCTGCTCAGCCAGGCCTTGTCGCTGTCGGCGCAGTTGGAGCAGGCGCGCGCCGCGCAGGCGCACGCGCTGGCCCAACTGGTGGGCGGCCCGGTCGACCTGACGCCGGTGGCTGGTGAGGTGCGCCGCTTCGACGACGCCAGCGTGCTGCAGCCGCTGCATGCGGGCTTACCATCGGCCTTGCTGGCGCAGCGCCCCGACCTGGTGGCGGCCGAGCATCAACTGCGCGCCGCGCAAGCCAATATCGGCGCCGCGCGCGCCGCCTTCTTTCCCACGATTTCACTGACGGCCGCCTACGGCACGGCCAGCGCGGAATTGAGCGGCCTGTTCGATTCTAGCAGCGGCGCCTGGAATTTTGCGCCGCGCCTGGTGCTGCCGATCTTCGACGCGGGACGCATCCGCGCCAATATGGACTTGGCCGAGGTGCGCCGCGAGGTGGCCGTGGCGAATTATGAAAAGAGCGTGCAGGGCGCGTTCCGCGAAGTGGCCGACGCGCTGTCGAACCGGCGCTGGCTGGCGCTGCAAGTCGACATCGGCAAGACCACCCTGGCCGCGCAGAGCGAACGCGCGCGCTTGGCCAAACTGCGCTACGACAATGGCGCCGCGCCCTACCTGGAAGTGCTCGATGCACAGCGCGACCTGCTGACGGTGGAGCAGCAACTGGTGCAGACGCGCCGCGCGCTGCTCTCCAGCCAGGTCAGCCTGTATGCGGCGCTGGGCGGCGGCGTACTTGCCAACACCTCCGCCACTTCCACCGCCGCTTCCACCCATTAATTTGATCGCCCCGATACCATGAATGCTCAATTGAAGAAAAAAATCATCCCTGCGGCGCTGGTCGTGGCCGTTCTCGTGCTGGGCTATGTGGCCTGGCAAAAAATGCGTCCCACTGGCCCTGGCGAAGGTTTTGTCAGCGGCAATGGCCGCATCGAAGCAACTGAAATCGACGTTGCCACCAAGCTGGCCGGAAGAGTCAAGGAAATCCTCGTGCGCGAGGGTGACTTCGTCAAGGCGGGCCAGCCGCTGGCCACCATGCAGGTCGATTCCCTGACGGCGCAGCGCGACGAGGCGCGCGCGCGCCAGCAGCAGGCCTCCGACGCGGTGGTTGGCGCGCAGGCGCAGGTGGCCGTGCGCGAGAGCGACAAGGCGGCCGCGCTGGCCCTGGTGGCGCAGCGTGAAAGCGAACTCGATGCGGCCAAGCGCCGCCTGGCCCGCTCCGAAACCTTGTCGAAGGAGGGCGCTTCCTCGGTGCAGGAACTCGACGATGACCGCGCCCGCGTGCGTAGCGTGGCCGCAGCCCTGAATGCGGCCAAGGCGCAGGTCACGGCGGCGCAGGCGGCCATCGACGCGGCCAAGGCGCAAGTAGTCGGTTCGCGTTCCGCCGTGACGGCTGCCGAAGCGACCACTGCGCGCATCGACGCCGACTTGGCCGATGGTCAACTGGCTGCGCCGCGCGACGGCCGCGTGCAGTACCTGGTGGCGCAGCAGGGCGAAGTACTGGCCGGTGGCGGCAAGGTGCTCAACCTGGTCGACCTGTCGGACGTGTACATGACCTTCTTCCTGCCCGAGACGGCGGCCGGCAAGGTGGCGATGGGCGGCGAAGTGCGCATCATCCTCGACGCAGCGCCCAATTACGTGATTCCGGCGACGATTTCCTTTGTCGCTGCCAGCGCGCAGTTTACGCCGAAAACGGTGGAAACGGCCAGCGAGCGCCAGAAGCTGATGTTCCGCGTGAAAGCGCAGATCAGCCGCGAGCTGCTGCAAAAACACCTGGCGCTGGTCAAGGTCGGCTTGCCCGGCGTGGCCTGGGTGCGTCTCGATGCGAAGCAGGCATGGCCCGCTGAACTGACGGCCAAGGTTCCGCAGTGACCATGGACGTGAACCCATTTGTCGTCAGCATCAAGGGCGTCAGCCAGCATTACGGCAAGACGGTGGCGCTAGCCGCCATCGACCTCGACGTGCCGGCCGGCCGCATGGTGGGCTTGATCGGACCCGATGGCGTGGGAAAATCGAGCTTGCTGTCGCTGGTGGCCGGCGCGCGCGCCGTGCAGCAGGGCAGCGTCATGGCGCTGGGCGGCGACATGCGCGATGCGCGCCACCGTGACGACGTCTGCCCGCGCATCGCCTACATGCCGCAAGGCCTGGGCAAGAATCTGTATCCGACCCTGTCGGTCGAGGAAAACCTGCAGTTTTTCGCGCGCCTGTTCGGCCATGATGCCGCCGAACGCCGGCGCCGCATCGATCAGCTGACCCGCAGCACGGGCCTGCAGCCTTTCCTGGCGCGCCCGGCGGGCAAGCTGTCGGGCGGCATGAAGCAGAAATTGGGCTTGTGCTGTGCCCTGATCCACGACCCCGACCTGCTCATTCTGGATGAACCGACGACCGGCGTCGATCCGCTGGCGCGGGCCCAGTTCTGGGACCTGATCGCCGGCATCCGCGTGCAGCGCCCGCAAATGAGCGTGATGGTGGCCACCGCCTACATGGACGAAGCGCAGCGCTTCGATTGGCTGGTGGCCATGGATGACGGCAAGGTGCGGGGTACGGGCACGCCGGCCGAACTGCTGGCGCGCACGCAAAGCGACAACTTGGAAGCGGCCTTTATCAAGCTGCTGCCCGAAGCCAAGCGCGCGGGCCACCAGCCCGTGGTCATCACGCCGCTCGATGCCGCCAGCGCGCATGACGTTGCCATCGAGGCACAAGACCTGACCATGCGCTTCGGCGATTTCACGGCCGTCGACCATGTGAATTTCCGCATCGGCCGTGGCGAGATTTTCGGTTTTCTCGGCTCGAACGGCTGCGGCAAGTCGACCACCATGAAGATGCTCACGGGCCTGCTGCCGGCCACGGAAGGCAAGGCTTGGCTGTTCGGCAAGGAAGTCGATTCCAACGATATCGACACGCGCCGCAGGGTCGGCTACATGTCGCAGGCCTTCTCGCTATATAGCGAATTGACGGTGCGCCAGAACCTGGTGCTGCATGCGCGGCTGTTTCACGTGCCCGCGAGCGAGATCGCGGCGCGCATTGATGAAATGGCGCAGCGCTTCGACTTGCGCGAGGTGATGGACGACCTGCCCGATAGCCTGCCGCTGGGCATACGCCAGCGTTTGTCACTGGCCGTGGCCATGGTGCACAAGCCGGAAATGCTGATCCTCGACGAACCGACGTCTGGCGTCGACCCGATCGCGCGCGACAATTTCTGGCGCCTGATGATCGAGCTGGCGCGGCGCGACCGCGTCACCATCTTCATTTCCACCCACTTCATGAACGAGGCTGAACGCTGCGACCGCATCTCGCTGATGCATGCGGGGAAAGTGCTGGTCAGCGATGCGCCGGCCGAATTGGTGCGCAAGAAGGGCGCGCCATCGCTGGAAGCGGCCTTCATCGCCTATCTGGAAGAGGCGGGCGGCGGCACGGCGCCGGCGGCGCAGGAAAGCGAGGCGCCCGCGCAGAAGGCGGAAGCGACCGCGCCGCAGCAGGAACACCGGCAGCAGCGCAGCCGTTTCAGCCTGGGGCGCATGCTCAGCTACATGTGGCGCGAAACCCTGGAACTGCGGCGCGATCCCGTGCGCCTGACCCTGGCGCTGGGCGGCTCCGTGCTGCTGCTGTTCGTGATCGGCTTCGGCATCAGCCTGGACGTCGAAGACTTGAGTTATGCGGTGCTCGACCACGACCAGACGACCCTGAGCCAGAATTACACGAACAACCTGGCCGGCTCGCGCTATTTCGTCGAGCGCCCGCCGCTGCGCGACTATGCCGATATCGACCAGCGTATGCGCAGCGGCGAATTGTCGCTGGCCATCGAGATTCCCCCCGGCTTTGCGCGCGACGTGCAGCGCGGCGCACCAGCGCAGGTGGCCGCGTGGATCGACGGCGCCATGCCGATGCGCGCCGAAACCGTGCAGGGTTACGTGCAGGGCATGCATCAGCTGTGGCTGGCCGACCAGGCCCTGCACCGCTATGGCATCAAGATGAACAACCCGGTCGCCATCCAGACCCGCTATCGCTACAACCCCGACGTGAAAAGCTTGCCGGCCATGGTGCCTGCCGTGATTCCCCTGTTGCTGCTGATGCTGCCGGCCATGCTGGCGGCGCTGTCCGTGGTGCGCGAAAAGGAACTGGGTTCCATCATCAACCTGTACGTGACGCCCGTCACGCGCCTGGAATTCTTGCTCGGCAAGCAGGTGCCGTACGTCGTGCTGGCCATGTTCAACTTCGCTCTCATGGCGCTGCTGGCGGTCACCGCCTTTGGCGTGCCGATCAAGGGCAGCTTGCCGACCCTGATCGGCGCCACCTTCATTTTCAATATCTGCGCCACCGGCATCGGCCTGTTCGCCTCGACGTTTACGCGCAGCCAGATCGCGGCTCTGTTCGTGACGATGATCGGCACCATGATCCCGGCCATCCAGTTTTCCGGCCTGCTCAATCCCGTCTCGTCGATGGAAGGCGTGGGCAAGGCGATTGGCCTGATGTACCCGGCCACGCACATGCTCAATATCAGCCGCGGCGTGTTCAACAAGGCGCTGGGATTCGGCGACCTGCACGCCTCGTTCTGGCCCCTGATCGTGGCGATCCCCGTGATCCTCGGCGTGACGGTGGCGCTGCTGAAGAAACAGGAGTCGTAAGCGTATGCGCCACCTTGAAAATATCTACCGCCTGGGCGTGAAGGAAATCTGGAGCCTGATCCGCGATCCGATGATGCTGGTCCTGATTTTGTATACCTTTACGCTGGCGATCTACGTGGCCGCCACGGCCAAGCCGGAAACCCTGCACATGGCCTCGATCGCCATCGTCGACGAGGATGGCTCGCCGCTGTCGGGGCGCATCGCCGCGGCCTTCTTCCCGCCGCAGTTCACGCCGCCGGCCATGATCAACCAGAGCCAGGTCGATGCGGGCCTGGACGCGGGCCAGTACACCTTCGTGCTGACGATACCGCCCAAGCTGCAGGCGGACGTGCTGGGCGGGCGCCAGGCGGAGCTCCAGCTGAACGTGGATGCCACGCGCATGAGCCAGGCTTTCAGCGGCAGCGGCTACATCCAGCAGATCGTCGCCGGCGAAGTGGCCGAATTCACCAAGCGCTACCGGGGCGCGACGGTCTCGCCGGTGGAGCTGGTGATGCGCGCGCGCTTCAACCCTTCACTCAGCCAGGCGTGGTTCGGCTCGCTGATGGAAATCATCAACCAGGTGACGATGCTGTCGATCATCCTCACGGGTGCGGCCCTGATCCGCGAGCGCGAACATGGCACCATCGAGCACTTGCTGGTGATGCCCGTGACGCCGGCCGAAATCATGTTGGGCAAGGTCTGGTCGATGGGACTGGTGGTGCTGCTGGCCGCCGCCCTGTCGCTGAACCTGGTGGTGCGCGGCATGCTGCATGTGCCCATCGAAGGCTCGATCGCACTGTTCCTGTGCGGCGCGGCCCTGCATCTGTTTGCCACCACCTCGATGGGCATTTTCCTGGCCACCGTGGCGCGCAGCATGCCGCAGTTCGGCATGCTGCTGATCCTCGTGCTGCTGCCGCTGCAGATGCTCTCGGGCGGCAGCACGCCGCGCGAAAGCATGCCCGACCTGGTGCAGAACATCATGCTGATCGCACCGACCACGCATTTTGTCGAATTGAGCCAGGCGATTTTGTACCGGGGCGCCGGCATCGACGTGGTATGGAAACCGTTCCTGGCCCTGCTGGCAATCGGCACGGCCCTGTTTACCTTCGCTCTGGCGCGCTTTCGCAAGACCATCAGCCAGATGGCGTAGGCCCTGCGCCGGAATGTTCCGGCGTTTGTTTGCATGAAAAGGATAGCCATGAAGATCGAATCTGCTCCATTTTTTTCCACCGGCGGCTTGCCGTCCCTGGGCATGCTGGGCGACTATGCACGCGACTCGTGGCAGCGCATCGTGCTGTACGCGGACGTGATGCGCCGGCGCGGCAACCAGTACCAGGAGCATCTGGCCGAGGAAGTGCCGAACGTGCTGGATTTCCCCGCCGAACTGGTGATGTCCGGCCTGGAGCTGGCGCGTCCCGTCAACTACGGCCTGGCGCGCATCTTGACGCCCGATGTGCCGCAGCCCGACCCGTCGAAACGCCCGTTCGTCGTCGTCGATCCGCGCGCCGGCCACGGTCCCGGCATCGGCGGCTTCAAGGCCGAGAGCGAGATCGGCGTGGCCCTGCGCGCCGGTCACCCGTGCTACTTCATCGGTTTCCTGCCCGATCCCGTGCCGGGACAGACGGTGGAGGACGTGATGCACGCCGAGGCGGCCTTCCTGGAGAAAGTCATCGCCCTGCATCCGCTCAGCGAGGGCAAGCCCGTCGTCATCGGCAATTGCCAGGCGGGCTGGCAAATCCTCATGACGGCGGCCATGCGCCCGGAACTGTTCGGTCCCATCATCGTGGCCGGCGCGCCTGTGTCGTACTGGGCCGGCTGGCATGGCCGCAATCCGATGCGCTATGCGGGTGGTCTGATGGGCGGTAGCTGGGCCACGGCGCTGGCGGGCGACCTGGGCAACGGCCGTTTCGACGGCGCCAGCCTGGTGCAGAATTTCGAGAAGCTGAACCCGGCCAACACTCTGTGGAGCAAGCAGTACAATCTGTACGCAAACATCGATACGGAAGCACCGCGCTATCTGGAATTTGAAAAATACTGGGGCGGCCACGTATTCCTCAACGATGTCGAGATGCAGTATATCGTCGACAATCTGTTCATCGGCAACCGCCTGGCCACGGCGGAGTTGATCACCGCCGACGGCGTACGCCTGGACTTGCGCAATATCCGTTCGCCTATCGTCGTGTTTTGCTCGAACGGCGACAACATCACGCCGCCACCGCAGGCCCTGGGCTGGATCACGGACCTGTACCGCGACGACAACGATGTGCTGCTGCACGACCAGACCATCGTGTATGCCGTGCATGACAGCATCGGCCACCTGGGTATTTTCGTGTCGGCCAAGGTGGGACACAAGGAACACCAGAAATTTGCCAGCAATATCGACCTGATCAACCTGCTGCCGGCCGGCATCTACGAAGCGCGGATCGTCGATAAGACGCCCGATACGCCGAACGCCGACCTGGCCAGCGGCGACTATGTGCTGCAGGTCGAGCACCGCAGCATCGAGGACGTGCGCGCAATCGTGCAGCCAAGCGTGGAAAACGACCGCAAGTTCGCCGCCGCCGCGCGCGTGTCCGAAGTGAACCTGGCGCTGTACCGCACCTTCGCGCAGCCTTGGGTGCGCGCCATGGTCACGCCGCAAACGGCGCGCTTCCTGCAGCTCACGCATCCGCTACGCGTGTCGTACGAGCGCTGGACCGACCACAATCCACTGGCCAGGCTGGTGGCCAAAGAGGCGGAAAAAGTGCGTGCCCATCGCCAGCCTGTGGCGCCCGACAATCCGCTGCTGGCCATGCAGGAGGCTATCTCTGGCGCCATCACGGCCGGCTTGAACAGCTGGCGCGACTGGCGCGACACGGTGCAGGAAACCACCTTCGACCTGGTGTACGGTAACCCCCTGGTGCAGGCGCTGACGGGACAAGCCATCGGCGACGCCACGCCGCCGCGTCCTCACCCCGGTATCTCGCCCGAACATTGCGAATACGTGCGCTGCGAAACGCGCAAGATGGACGAGGACATGCAGCACGGGGCTCTGGTGGAAGCGGCCGTGCGCGCGCTGTTCTACATCTACCGCTTCCGCATGATCGCCGACGAGCGCAGGGTCAACCTGGCCCTCAAATTAATCAAGCCGCAATACCGGCAGGATTTCAACATGGAGGAGTTCCGCGGCATCGTGCGCCAGCAGGCGCGTTTGATGCTGCATGATTTCGATGCCGCCATCGCCGCCTTGCCGACTTTGCTGTCGCGTGCCGAACCGGATGCCATCGGCGCGCTGGGCGAATGGCTGCAGCAAGTGCTGCAAGTGCCTGAAGCGCCGACGCCGGACGAGGAAGCGAGCCTGCAGCAAATGCTGGAGGTATTCGACCGCGCGATCAAGGCGCACGCGAAGGCGCTGCCACCGGCCGCGCATGCATCTCAAACTGCGTCCCAGCCTGCTATCCAGGCCAAACCTGCCAAAAACACTACCTCTGCCTAGAAGATCACGATGACTACTACCCAAGACAATGATTTGCATATCGTGCGTAACCGCACCTTCGACCAGATCGCCATCGGCGACACTGCCAGCATCACGCGCACCCTGAGCATGGACGATATCGCCCTGTTCGCGGTGATGTCGGGCGATGACAACCCGCAGCACTTGGATGCCGAATTTGCCGCCTCCAGCCGCTACCAGGGCGTGATCGCGCACGGCATGTGGGGCGCCGCCCTCATCTCCGCCGTGCTGGGGACGCGCCTGCCCGGCGCCGGCACCGTCTACACGGGCCAGACCCTGCGTTTCCTGCAGCCCGTGCGCGTGGGCGATACGCTGGCCATCACCGTCACCGTCACTGCGCTCGAGCCGCGCAACCGCCACGTGACGCTGGCCTGCCGCTGCGTCAACCAGCATGGCGCCGTGGTGCTCGACGGCGAAGCGCAGGTGATCGCGCCCGCCGAGCAGATCGAACGCAAGCGCGCCACCCTGCCCGAAGTTCGCCTGCATAACGGCGACGGCACGCGGCGCCTGCTGGAGCAGGCGCGCACGCTGGGTCCGATCAAGGTGGCCGTGATTCACCCTTGCGATGAACTGAGCTTGTCGGGCGCGCTGGACGCCCATGCGGCCGGCCTGATCACGCCCGTGCTGGTGGCGCCGCGCGCGCGCCTGGAAGCGGTGGCGCTGGAGGCTGGCCTGAGCCTGGCCGGCATCGCCATCGAGGATGTCGAGCATAGCCATGCTGCCGCCGCGCGCGGCGCCGAACTGGCGGGCAAGGGCGAGGTGGCGGCGCTGATGAAGGGCAGCCTGCACACGGATGAACTGATGTCGGCCGTGCTGGCCGCCAGCGCCGGTCTGCGCACCAAGCGCCGCGTCAGCCACTGCTTCCTGATGCAGACGCCCGCGTATCCGCGTCCTTTCATCATCACGGATGCGGCCATCAATATCGCGCCGAACCTGGCCATGAAGGCCGACATCTTGCGCAACGCCATCGACCTGGCGCACGTGATCGGCGTGGCCAGACCGCGCGTGGCCATCCTGGCCGCCGTGGAAACGGTGAATGCGGACATGCCGGCCACGCTGGATGCAGCCGCGCTGTGCAAGATGGCCGACCGCGGGCAGATCACTGGCGCCATCCTCGACGGCCCGCTGGCCTTCGACAACGCCGTGTCAATAGCCGCCGCCACCGTCAAAGGCATCGTCTCGGAGGTGGCGGGGCGCGCCGACATTTTGCTGGTGCCCGACCTGGAAAGCGGCAACATGCTGGCCAAGCAGCTTGAATACATGGGCGATGCGGACAGCGCCGGCATCGTGCTGGGCGCGAAAATTCCCATCATCCTCACCAGCCGCGCCGACTCGCGCGCCAGTCGCATCGCTTCATGCGCCATCGCCGTGATGCTGGCCAATCATTACCGGAGCACGCCACCATGAACGTACCAGCCCACCATGCCGGCGAATACGCCGACGGCGCCCTGATCCTGGTGCTCAATTGCGGCTCGTCGAGCATCAAGTTCGCCTTGTTCGAGCAAGCCGGTGGCGTGCTGCCGCAGCAGGCGCAATGGAGCGGCAAGGTCGAAGGCATCGGCCGCGAAAGTGCCACTTACCGCGCTGGCGGCCTGCCGGCAGTCGCCTTGCAGCTCGATGTGGAGCAGCCCCATCACGCGGCCCTCGAATACATCCGCGCGCAAGTCGTGGCACAGCTGGCCGGGCGCCCGCTGCGCGCGGTGGCGCATCGCGTGGTGCATGGCGGCAGCAAGTATTTCGCCCCCGTGCGCATCGATTTCAAGGTGCTGGCGGACCTGAAAAGTTTTGTGCCGTTGGCGCCGCTGCACCAGCCGTTCGCATTGGAGGCGATCGAGGTGCTGCTCGAATCGCGGCCCGATATCGCCCAGGTGGCGTGCTTCGACACGGCCTTCCACCACACGGTGCCGCAGGTCGAACAGATGCTGGCCCTGCCTTACGATGCGTGGGAGCGGGGCTTGCGCCGCTACGGCTTCCACGGCCTGTCGTACGAATACCAGTCACTGGTGCTGGAGCAGCGCTTCGGCTCTGTCGCGCGCGGCAAGGTCATCGTCGCGCACCTGGGCAGCGGCGCCAGCCTGTGCGCCATGGACAATTTGCACAGCGTGGCCACCACCATGGGCTTTTCCGCGCTCGATGGCCTGATGATGGGCACGCGCTGCGGTTCGCTCGATCCGGGCGCGGTCATCTACTTGATGGAAATCGAAAAACTGTCGCTGGAAAAAGTGGCGCATGTGCTCTACCACGAATCTGGCTTGCTGGGCGTGTCGGGCGTGTCGGCCGATCCACCGGTGCTGCTGGCGCAGCAGAACCGGCAAGATGCCACGGGCGAACGCATCCGCGCCGCGCTGGCCCTGTATATCCGCCGCATCGTGCGCGAAATCGGCGCCCTGACGGCCGTGCTGGGTGGGCTGGACATGCTGGTGTTTACGGCCGGTATCGGCGAGCACAGCGCCGAACTGCGCCAGCGCATCTGCGCCGAGCTGGGCTTTATTGGCCCCGTGCTCGACGCGGAGGCCAATGTGCGCAACGCCGGCCGTATTTCTACCGAGGCCAGCCGCATCGTGGTGGGCGTGGAGCCGGCCAATGAAGAGTGGGTGGCGGCACGCCACGCGGCCCTGGCCGTGAGCGCATGAGGATTTGACAGTGCCATTGCACCCAATGGGGAATTTGCCGAATTGCACATATTTTCCATTGAGTGCGATAGCGCACAGTCTGGTTTTAGTTTTGTCTTTACTATGACGTCATGCCATTGCGCTACATCAAGAAACAGCGCGATGCCTGGCAAATTTTGAACATTTTTCCCGCCTTTAGTAAGAATAAAATTAATCCATATTGAAAGGTCACATCATGAACAAATTACTCGCCGCCCTGATCGCCACCCTGTTTGCTACCGCCGCCTTCGCTCAAACCGCACCGGCCACGGAAGCTGTCGTGAAAGCCCAGGCTTCCGCACAAAAAGACGTCAACAAGGCTGCCGCTTCGGAAGCAAAAGTCGATGCCAAAGCTGACGCCAATGTCGCCAAGGCTGAAATGAAGGCCGACGAAAAGAAAGCCGATGCCCATCACAAGGCCAATAAAACCAAGGCCAAGGCCCACGACAAAGTCGTCAACGCTGATGCTGAAGACAAGCTGAAAGCGGAAGCCAAGGCAGATAAAACCGATGCCAAGGCCGATGCGAAAGCCACCAAGACGGCCGTGAAAGCGAACGCCAAGGTCGCCAAGGAAAAAGTGGAAGCGAACGCCGATAAGGCCCTCGCCGCCACCAAGACGGTAGAAGCCAAGGCCAAGGCCGACGCAGAAGTCAAGGCCGCCGCCGCCAAGTAATTCCCTGTTTGCGGGCCACGGCCTGCAAACCCAAAAGACAGCTTCGGCTGTCTTTTTTTCGTCTGGCACTTTTCTTTTGCACCGCTTGCCGATCTTGATCTGGCGCAAATGCTCCGCTTTTCGCCGTGCCATAGTGAGCTGGAAAACAGACGAAGGGAGACATCATGAGCACCGCTAAAACGAAAAAATCACCGGCTACCGGTTCGGCTGAAGGCATGCCCTCCATGCCGTCCATGTCTTCCATGCAGGCGATGCCGGTCGAAGGCGACATGCAGGCCGGCGCTGATGTGGTGAGCGGCGATGCCATGTCGGGGCCGCGCCTGGGCGTGTCGTATGCGGACCAGGCGGCGCTCACCCAGGGCGCGGTCGCAGCGGATGCCAGCGCCATGCCGGCTGGCGGCATGCAGCAGGCGCCGCAGGGCATGGCGGGTACCAGTTGCATGCAAGTCGGCGGTGACGGCGGCATGGGGACCGGCGGCGGTGTGGGCGGTGGTGGCATGGGCAGCGGTGGTGATGGTGGGCAGGGCGGCGGTGCGCCGCAGACGCGCACCTGCGCCACGATGGACGTGCATCGCCGCCTGCTGACCGAAGATCCGTCCTATGCGAACGTACGCGCCGATATCGAAAACCTGGCCGGGCTCTATGAGGGCGACAGCGGCATTGCCGGACGTTCCGGCGTGACGCAGATACCGGTGGTGGTGCACGTGGTGTGGAATACGGCCGCGCAGAATATTTCGGATGCGCAGATCGCCAGCCAGCTCGATGTGCTGAACCGGGATTTCCGGCGCGTCAATCCGGATGTGAACAGCACACCGGCACCGTTCCTGCCGCTGACGGCCGATGCGCGCGTGGAGTTTGCGCTAGCCACGATCGATCCGCATGGCGCGGCTACCAGCGGCATCGAGCGGCGCCAGACGACGCTGACCTCCTTTGGCGCCGACGATGCCGTCAAGTCGCAGGCGATGGGCGGGATGGACGCCTGGCCGGCCGACAGCTACCTGAATGTCTGGGTTTGCCAGCTGGGCGGCGGCTTGCTGGGCTACGCGCAGTTTCCCGGCGGCCCGGCCGCCACCGACGGCGTGGTGATTCTGCAATCGGCCTTCGGCACCATCGGCACGGCCGCGCCACCATTTCACCTGGGACGCACGGCCACGCATGAAATCGGCCACTGGCTGAACTTGAACCATATCTGGGGCGATGACGGCACGGGGTGCTCGGGCACGGACAATGTGGCCGACACGCCGAACCAGGGCGGGCCGAATATGGGCCAGCCCTCGTTTCCCCAGGTGTCCTGCAGTAACGGGCCGAATGGCGACTTGTTCATAAACTACATGGATTACGTCGACGATTCCGCCATGTTCATGTTCACCGCGGGCCAGGTGGCGCGCATGCAGGCCTGTCTCGATGGTCCGCGCGCCAGCATCGGCATCGGAACGGGAGGCACTGGCGCCACGCCGCGCCAGAGTTCCTCGCCCGTCGTGGCCTGGGGCGCGAATCGCCTCGACGTCTTCGTGCTGGACACGGACCGCGCGTTATGCCACAAGGACTGGAATGGCACGGCCTGGGCGCCGTCCGTCACCGGCTACGAAGGGCAGGGTGGCATCTGTACCAGTGCGCCGCAGGTGGTGTCGTGGGCGCCGGATCGGCTCGATGTGTTCGTCACGGGCAGCGACAGCGGCTTGTTCCACAAATGGTGGAATGGCACGGCCTGGGGGCCGTCGCTGACCGGCTATGAAGCGATGGGTGGCTTGTGCGTGGGCGACCCGCGCGCCGTGGCCTGGGGACCGAACCGTCTCGACGTGTTTGTCGTCGGCACGGATCGCGGCCTGTATCACAAGTGGTGGAACGGTACCGCCTGGGGACCATCGTTGACGGGTTACGAAGCCATGGGCGGCATCTGCCTGGGCCAGCCGGAAGCCGTGGCATGGGGGCCGAACCGCCTGGACGTGTTCGTCATTGGTTCCGACCATGCGCTGTACCACAAGTGGTGGAACGGCACGGCATGGGGACCGTCGCCGACGGGCTACGAGCGCCTGGGCGGCATCTGCACCTCGTCGCCGAAGGCGGTGGCGTGGGGGCCGAACCGGCTCGACGTGTTTGTCACGGGTACCGACGGCGCCCTGTACCATAAATGGTGGGATGGCGCGACATGGGGACCTTCCATCGATGGCTTCGAGCGCCTGGGCGGGATCTGCGTGGGCGAGGTGGAAGCCGTGTCGTGGGCGGCCAACCGTCTCGACCTGTTTGTCATCGGCACCGATAGCGCCCTGTACCACAAGGCGTGGAATGGATCCGCCTGGTCGCCATCCCTGACGGGAGTTGAAAACCTGGGCGGCATGTGCACCTCGCGTCCGCGCGCCACGGCTTGGGCGCCGAACCGCCTCGACGTGTTTGTCACAGGCACGAATGGCGCCCTGTTCCACAAGGCGTGGAACGGTACGGCCTGGTCGCCCTCCGTGAGCGGCTATGAAAGCCTGGGCGGCGTGGTATCGTGTTTCTGACGTCAATGTGTTTAACGGGAGGCGCCATGCACGGCATAACAATGGCATTGCCCAGCGGTAGCTGGACGCATTCCTTCGAGGAGGATGCAGACGGTATCGAGGTGTACCGGCCCACGGCCACATTCGCCTTTCCTCCCAGCCGCAAGGGGCGCAAGGTGCTGGAGTTTAGCGTCGGTACCGGGAGCATGGAAGGAGGCGAGGCGAGCATGACCAGCCTGTCGCCCGGCCCCGATGACCGCCCCCGTGCCGGTCCGCTTACCCGGCTGCAGCCCTTGGGCATGGGGCGGTATGCACTGGCTGGCGCGCCGGGGCCGCAAGAGGTGATCGACATCGTCGAGGCGACGCCCGACGTGCTGCGCCTGTCGCACCGTTAAGGCTTGCCGCGCAGTTTGCAGGCGAGCGCCGTGCGGTTGCCCACGCCGAGTTTTTGGTAAATCGCATGCAGCTGGTTGCGGACGGTGGCCGGCGACTTGCCGAGTTCTCTGGCGATGCTTTTATACGGCAAGCCTTCGGCCGCCATGGCCGCTACCAGCCGCTCGGCAGGGGTCAGGCGCTGCATGGCAGCTTGCTTGAAACGTTGTTGCTCATACCGGCTCTCCTGTCTATGGCGGCATGCCGGTGGCATACCTGCAGGGATAACGGGAGTGCGGGGAATATATGTAAAATTATCTGTAAATGTATTTTTCCTGTTGCCGGTAGGCGGCGATGGACGAAAAAAAAGACAGGCGAACCTGTCCTTTCGTATGGATCGATGACGATCAGCCGATGGCCGCCATCGAGACCGGTTTCAGCTTGGCCGCCAGCAGCTTGCCCTTCTTCGCACGCTTGCCGAAGTGCTCGGCCAGGGCCGTGGCGCCGAGCGATGCATCCTGCGGCTTCGAGGCCCGACCGATGCCCGAGACCACCACGCCGCGCTGGGTGATCGGCTGCACGGCCAGCAGCTTGTCCTTGGCGTCCAGGTCGATCAGCTTGACGCCGGTGCCGCCCTTGGATAGCGTTTTCATTTCATCGAGGCCGAATACCAGCAGGCGCGCGCCTTCCGTCAAACAGGCCAGGGCGCTGGCCGCCTCGGGGATGACCTTCGGGGCCAGGGGCACGTCGCCGTCGTCCAGGGTGATGAAGGCCTTGCCACCTTTCAGGCGGCTGCTCATGTCGCCCGCCTTGGCGATGAAGCCGTAGCCAGCGCTCGACGCCAGCAGCAAATTGGTGGCGCCATTGCCCGCAAAGTAATGCAGGATGCGTACGGCGTTACCGGGCGTGCCGCCGCTCAGGTCGCACAAGGTCGTGATCGGCACGCCGTCGCCACGCGCATTGGGCAGGGCGGACACCGGCACGGAATAAATCTTGCCGTTGTTGCCGAAGCCCAGCAGGGTATCGACCGTGCGGCACTCGAAGGCGCCATGCAGCGTGTCGCCCGCCTTGAAGGTGAACTGCTCCGCATCATGGCCGATACCGGTGCGTGCGCGCACCCAGCCTTTTTCCGAAATGATGACGGTGACCGGTTCATCGACCACCTTCTGTTCGGCTACGGCCTTTTGCGCTTCCTCGATCAGGGTACGGCGCGCGTCGCCGAACTGCTTGGCGTCCGCTTCGATTTCACGGATGATGGCGCGCTTCATCGAGCCGGGGTTGTCGAGCAGGTCTTGCAGCGACTTTTCTTCCTTGCGCAGCTCGGCCAGTTCCTGCTGGATCTTGATCGTTTCCAGGCGCGCCAGCTGGCGCAAGCGGATTTCCAGGATATCGTCGGCCTGGCGTTCGGACAGCTTGAAGGCCTCGATCAGGGCCGTTTTCGGTTCATCCGAATTGCGGATGATCTGGATCACCTTGTCGATATTGAGCAGGATCGCTTCGCGTCCCTCCAGGATATGGATGCGGTCCTTGACCTTGCCCAGTTTGTAGCCGGTGCGGCGGGTGACGGTCTCGAAGCGGAAATCGATCCACTCGCGCAGGATGTCGCCCAGGCCTTTCTGACGCGGACGGCCATCGCCGCCTATCATCACCAGGTTGATCGAGGTCGACGATTCCAGCGAGGTGTGCGCCAGCAGCATCAGCATGAATTCCGTCTGGTCCTGGTTCTTCGACTTCGGCTCGAACACCAGGCGCACGGGCGCGGCGCGGCCCGATTCATCGCGGATGGTGTCGAGCGAATTGAGGATCAGCGCTTTCAGAGCTACCTGGTCCGGCGACAGCGCCTTCTTGCCCAGCTTGATCTTCGGATTGGTCAATTCCTCGATTTCTTCCAGCACCTTTTGCGACGAGGTACCCGGCGGCAGTTCCGTCACGACGGCTTGCCACTGGCCGCGCGCCAGCTCTTCGATCTTCCAGCGCGCGCGCACTTTCATGCTGCCACGGCCGCTCGCATACATGTCCTGGATTTGCGAGGGCGGCGTGATGATCTGGCCGCCGCCGGGGAAGTCCGGGCCGGGAATCAAGGCCATCAGCTCGGCGTGCGTCATCTTTGGATCGCGGATCATGGCCACTGCCGCTTTCGCCACTTCCGTCAGGTTGTGCGAGGCGATTTCCGTGGCCAGGCCGACGGCGATGCCGGAGGCGCCATTCAGCAGCACCATCGGCAGGCGCGCTGGCAGCAGCTTCGGTTCTTCCGTCGAACCGTCGTAGTTGGGCTGGAAGTCCACCGTGCCCATGCCGATTTCATCCATCAGCAGCTTGGCGATCGGCGTCAAACGCGCTTCCGTGTAACGCATGGCCGCCGCGCCATCGCCATCGCGCGAGCCGAAATTGCCCTGGCCATCGATCAGCGGGTAGCGCAGCGAGAAATCCTGCGCCATGCGCACCAGCGCGTCGTACACGGACTGGTCGCCGTGCGGATGCAGCTTGCCCAGTACGTCGCCGACCACAGCCGCCGATTTGCGCGGCTTCGCCGTGGAATTGAGCCCCAGCTCATTCATCGCATACAGGATGCGGCGCTGCACGGGTTTCTGGCCATCGCACACGTCGGGAAGGGCCCGGCCCTTGACGACCGAGATGGCGTAATCGAGATAGGCGCGCTCGGCGAAGGTAGAGAGGGTCAGCGCTTCGCCGTCGAATACCGGTTCATCCGGCTCGATCGGATCAGGCTGGGCATCGTCAAATAAATTGGTTTGTGTGGACATGGCGCTTGTTTCGGTGTTGAGTGGTTGCGGTTGAGTTCGTAGAGCTGATTATGACAGCCGGGATTTGGAAAAGGACTTGCCGTACGTCAGATACATGTAGTGCAAGGTGAGATACACCACGGCCACGGCCAGTTCGACGCTGTTATGCATCATTGGCATGGCGCGGATGGAAGGAGCCTGACCGGCCAGCAAAAAAATGCCGATGGATGGGACCAGCACCAGCGGCCAGAGCGTCTTCCAGCGGAAATCTGTGGGGGAAAACAGCAAGCCGGCGCACGACCAGAGAAACAGCATGGCGCCGACTAGGGCGGCCGGCAATTGCTGTATATACAGTAGCGACAGCAAGCCCGCACAGCCGATCAGCCATGCGGCGCGCAGGCGGGGCAAGAGCGCCTCCGGCCAGCCGCAATCGCCATACAGACCGCTGGCGCTGCGCAGGGCCAGCGCCGCCAGGCAAAACATCAATGGCATGGCATCGCCGACGGCCAGCGCCGACTGGCCTTTGCCGCTCATGAACATGGCGGCGAACAGCGATAGGCCCAGGCACAGGAGCAACAGCATGCCATGCAGCAGTTGGCGGTTCATCGCATACGCGAGCAGGGCCGACGCGCACAAACCGGCCGTGGTCACGAGGCGCATAGTCTCGCTGCGCTCGGGCAGGAAGAGCAGCAGCACCAGCAGCAGATAGGGCACGATCCAGCCCAGTTGCCGCAAGCCGCGCCGCGCCCATAGCACGGGCAGGTGTTCCTGCAGCGACTCCTGCAGCGCTTCCAGGCGCGTGAACAGCGGCGCCGGCCAGCGCAAGGCATGCATGGCAAGCAGGGCAAAGGCCAGCGCCTGGAAGCCCAGCAGGCTGGCATAGGCAGCCGTGTCGCCGAGCGTGAAGCCCGCCGCATCGAGCACGCCCGAGAGCATGAAGTGCAGCACGAAGCCCAGGCCGCACGAAGCGAGCGCCGTCTGCTTGAAGTAGCGCTTGGCATGGACGGCGTGTTCCCATTGCTCGAACAGGTCGGCATCGAGCTTGTAAGCCAGCATCTCGCTGTGCTGCCAGCGTATCGCGTGCAGCAGCTGGCGCAGCAGCAGCGTGAATTTTTGGTCGAACAACTGGCGCGCGTAAGCGCCAGGCGGCTGTTGCGACATGATGCAATCCAGGCCGGGATAGTTGTCGCGGTTGTCGCTGAAATGGGCGAACGAGCGGTCCGCCCGGTAGCGCTGTACGGCGCTGCGCACCAGATCCACATGGCTGCGCGCCAGATAGGAAAAATCGTGGTCCCAGCCCAGCTGCTCGAACAGGGCCTGGCGCAGCGCCAAGTCATAGCCGGCACTGGCGCAATAGCGCAGCGCGCACAGGTCGAATTCCTCGCGCACGTCGAGGTTGAGCAATTCTTCGCGCTCAAGGAAAGTAGGCAGCAGGGCGGCCGCGTTGCGGCGCCGTGCATGCACCAGAAATGCCTGCCACAGGCTGGCGGCTTCCTGTACGGGATCGATGGCGACCACGCCCCATAATTCCGATGGCGGCGTGCGTTCCTGCGCTGGTTCGTTGGGGACGCCCCACAGCTCCGCAGGCGTTTTCTGCGCCGCGTGTGTCTCCTGCGCCGCGTCGGCGATGACGCCCCACAGTTCGGCTGCCGGCTCTTGCACAGGTACTGGCTCTGGCACCGGTGCCGCCAGGCCTGCGTCTGACTTCAAGCGGGAAACGAGCGCCGAAGGCGGATCCGCCGGACCCGGCTCCGCCAGTTCAGTCGCTGGTGTGGCGTGCATCTCCGCCAGCTCCGCGGCAAAGCGCGGTGCATGGCGCAGCGCATACTCATAGGCGTCGCGCAGTTCCTGGAAGGCGGCCTGGTCGTCTTCCGGCCGTGTCACTTTCAGGCGTTTCGCGTAGGCGCGCTTGATGGCGCGCTCGTCGCCCGTCGGCGCCGTGCCGAGGATGTCCCACAGGCTGCGTTCAGCACCATGCATGCTGCCGTCCATCAGACGTCGCTCCCGTTTCGGGACAGGTAGGGTGAAGTGGCTTGCTTGGGCATGGGGGTGCGTTCAGGCATGGACGTTTTCTTGCTGGTTTTCATAGAACAGATTGGCCAGGATTAGCATCGCGATGAGTGGCAGCAGGGCTTCCGGCAGTATCAGGCGGGCATCGGGAAAATTGGCAAAAAAGGAGGCACTCGATACCAGCGTGATCTTGACCAGCAGCAGGGCTGGCCATACTAGGTGGCGGGAAATATTGGGCATCGTGAATGCGTACAGCGGCACACCGGCCAGGCACCACAGCCAGGCCAGCACCGGGGCCACCCCGGCCGGCAGCACGCCCGCCGCCGTGACAAAAAACAGCAATGTGCCACCCAGCAGCCAGGTGATGCGCAAGCGGTGGTGCCACGCCTTTGGCAAGCCCAGGGCCTGATACAGTTGCGCGCCGCTGCGCGCCAGCAGTATCAGCAAGCACAGGCTGAAAGCAAAACAGGCGCCGGCAGGAAAGGCGTCGAAGGCGGTTTCCCGCATCATCCAGGCCAGCAGCGAGGCAATCGGCAGCAAGAGCAGATAGGCGCGCAGCTTGAAGTGCACCGAGGAAGCAAATACGGCCACTAGCGCGCAGACGGCAAGCAGGAGCGTGGCGCCGGAGACCAGCATCGGCGATGGATGGTTGATAAACAGCAGCAGCGACAGCCCGGCATAGGCATACACCCAGCCGAATTGCCACAGGTGCCGATGCCGGTACTGCAGATAGACGCCGAAGTGCTGCTGCCTGAATTGCGCCATCCGCTCAATCAGCGCGGCAGGGCGGTAAAAGGTGTATGCGGCGTAGGCCGAGAAGGATAGCAACTGTGACAGCACGAAGAAAATCGCATAAAAGGAGTCGATGCCGAAGAAACCCCAGTGCTCATGCATGAACAGCGCGAGCCCGTAGATGGCGAGGCCGGTCACTGCGGAACGTATGGCGGTACCGCCGAAGTATTTTTTGGCGCGCGCCTTGCGCTCCCACCAGGCGATCGACGCGGGATCGATCTTGTAGGCCAGCAGGTCGCCATGATGCGCGCGTATGCCCTCGATGAGTGCCAGCAGGGTCCGCGTCAATCGCACATCGTGCAGACAGAATGCGGATGCCGGCGGTGCGGCCATCAGCAGATCGAGGCATGCGTCGTACTCTCCGCTGCTGCGCAAATAGGCCAGCGAAGCCGTCGCGTTGTGGCGCCCGACCAGGCTGCGTGCCGCTTCCGCATCCATTTTGCGCAATTGCGGCAGCCGCTGGTCCCACTGGTAGTGCTCGATAAAGCGGCCACGGGTGGCGTCATGACACGCGGCCGTGGCGCAGTAGTGCAGGGCCAGGAGTTCAAATTCCTCGCGTACGGCGAGGTGGGTCATCGCTTCGCGCTTTTCCAGCGTCGACAGCTTGATGCCGTTGCCGGAGGCCAGCCATTCCCGCCACAGGGTCTGTGCTTCTTTCCGGGGATCGGCTGTCATGGCAGGCGATGCCGCTGGCGGCGTTTTGCCAAAGTCGATCTTGCCAGCTGCCAGCGGGGCTGGCGCGGGCGCGGGCGCTGTGGCCGGGGTGGCGGATGCTTCAGGCGCCTGCTGTTCCTGGCTGTGCGCGGCGATGCGCAGCGCATACTCATAGGCATCGCGCAGGCGCTGGAAGGCGGCCGCACCGTCTTCAGGACGGTTCAGTTTTAACTGGCGCACATAGGCGCGCTTGATGTCCCGTTCATCGCGCGTCTCGGCGATGCCCAGGACTTGCCAGATATCCAGCGTCTCGCTATCCGTCACAGGAAACTGTCACTTTCTATTTCCTTGAGCACCTCCGCAAACGCCGTACGCGCTTGCCGGATGATGTTCGGGTCCTGCGTTTCCAGCGCAGCCTGGAAGTTGGCCGTGTGCGCCGCCAAGTACTGGCGCACGTCGCCCAGCGACTGTTCGTACAGGCGATCGGCGCGCGTGACCAGGGTGCGGTTTTCCATCTGCTCGCGCGGGTGGATCTTCAGGTCGGCCAATTCCGCAAAGCGCTGCTCGATCTGCTCCGGCGTCATCACGCCCGCGTTGTCGCTGATGATCATCTTGTGGCGTTCCTGCGTGGCCAGCACCGTCACTTCCGCTTCCAGCACGCCGCTGACGTCGTAGGTGAAGCGCACGTCGATGCCGATCTCGCCCGCCTTTTTCGCGGGAATCGGGAAGCTGATCTTGCCGAGGAAGACGTTGTCGGCCACCAGGCGCGATTCGCCCTGGAAGATTGCCACGTTGATTTCCTTCTGGTTGTCGTAGATGGTGGTGATGTTTTCCGTACGCGAGACGGGCACCACGGAGTTGCGCTCGATGATGGGCAGGTAATGCCCGCCTTCATACTGGTTCGCGCCGACCTGGCGCGAAATCGAAATGCCCAGCGAATACGGCGCCACGTCCGTCATGACCACTTCGTCCAGCGCAGCGTCGCGCATCTTGAGGCCCGCCTGCACGGCGGCGCCCAGCGCCACGGCTTCGTCCGGATCCAGGTGGATGGCGGGGAAGCGGCCGAACATGCGAGAGACAAGTTTACGCACCAGCGGCATGCGCGTGGCGCCGCCTGCCAGTACCACTTCATTCAGTTCGGCGGCGCGGATGGTGGCGTCGCGCAGCGCCCGTTCCACGGGCAGGCGCAAGCGTGCCAGCAGCGACTCGCACAGCTGCGCCAGTTTGTCTTCGCTGATCTCCCAGCTATATTCCTTGTCCTGGTAGCGCGTGGCCATGCGCACGGATGGCTGCTCCGACAGCAGGCGCTTGACGCGCTCGGCTTCATCGCGCAGCAACTGCTGCTGGCGCGGGTCGAACAGGCGGCTGCCGGCCGCATCGCGCAAGCCGCTGCCGTCCAAAAAGGCGTCCACCAGCACGGTGACGAAGTCTTCGCCACCCAGAAAATTGTCGCCAGCCGAGGCGCGCACTTCCATCACGCCTTCGAACAGCTCCAGGATCGACACGTCGAAGGTGCCGCCGCCCAGGTCGAAGACGAGGAATTTGCTTTCCTGTTCCTTGTCGCGGATGCCGTAGGCCAGCGCGGCGGCCGTCGGTTCGTTCAGCAGCCGCTCCACCCGCAAGCCGGCCAGTTGGCCGGCGATGCGCGTGGCCTTGCGCTGCGCATCGCTGAAATACGCGGGTACGGTGATGATGGCTTCCTCGACCTTGTGGCCCAGGAAGGCTTCGGCATCTTCCTTCAGCGCACGCAGCACCATCGACGACAACTCCTCCGGACGGAATTGCTGCGTGCCGAGGCTGATCTTCTTTTCACTACCCATGTAGCGCTTGAAGACGGCGGCCGTCAGTTGCGGGTGCGTCTGCAGGCGCTCGCGCGCGGCGCGGCCCACCAGCACGCTGCCGTCGTCGTCGATGCTCACGCACGATGGCGTCAGGTGTTCGCCCAGCGCGTTCGGGATGATGCAAGCCTTGCCGTCGCGCCAGATGGCGACCAGGCTGTTGGTGGTGCCCAGGTCGATACCGATGATCATCAGATATCCGCCTCCGCCTCATTGCCGTGTTCCTCGATCCAGGCGCGGCGTCCTGCCGCTTCGCCCTTGCCCATCAACATATTGAAGCGGGCGGAGGAAGTCATGTGGTCGATTTCGCCCAGGGTCACGGGCAGCAAACGGCGCGTGTCCGGGTTCATCGTCGTTTCCCACAACTGTTCGGCGTTCATCTCGCCCAGGCCCTTGAAGCGCGAGATCGACCAGGCGCCCTGTTTCACGCCTTCCTTGCGCAGCTTGTCCTCGATCGCGACCAGCTCGCCGTCGTCGAGTGCGTAGATTTTCTGCATCGGCTTCTTGCCGCGCGCCGGCGCGTCTACGCGGTAAAGTGGCGGACGGGCGATGCAGATGTGTCCCTTGTTGATCAGGGCCGGGAAGTGCTTGAAGAAGAGCGTCAGCAGCAGCACCTGGATGTGCGAGCCGTCCACGTCCGCATCCGACAGGATGCAGATCTTGCCGTAGCGCAGGCCGGACAGGTCGGGCGAGTCGCCCACGCTGTGCGGATCGACGCCGATGGCTACCGCAATATCGTGGATCTCGTTATTCGCAAACAGGCGGTCGCGGTCCGTCTCCCACGAGTTCAAGACTTTGCCGCGCAGGGGCAGGATGGCCTGGAATTCCTTGTCGCGGCCCATCTTGGCCGAACCGCCCGCCGAGTCGCCCTCGACGAGGAACAGTTCATTGCGCGTGATGTCCGACGATTCGCAGTCCGTCAGTTTGCCGGGAAGGACGGCGACGCCCGAGGATTTTTTCTTTTCCACTTTTTGCAGCGAGCGCTGGCGCGATTGCGCCTGCTTGATGACCAGTTCGGCCAGCTTCTTGCCGTAGTCGACGTGCTGGTTCAGCCACAGTTCCAGCGGCGGCTTGGTGAAGGTCGAGACCAGGCGCACGGCGTCGCGCGAGTTCAGGCGTTCCTTGATCTGGCCCTGGAATTGCGGGTCCAGCACCTTGGCCGACAGCACGAAGGAAGCGCGCGCAAAGACGTCTTCCGGCAGCAGTTTCACACCTTTCGGCAGCAGCGAGTGCATCTCGACGAAGTTTTTCACTGCGCCAAACAGGCCGTCGCGCAAGCCCGATTCATGCGTGCCGCCATTCGAGGTGGGAATCAGGTTGACATACGATTCGCGCACGATGGCGCCTTCTTCCGTCCACGCCACCACCCAGGCCGCACCTTCGCCTTCGGCAAATCCTTCCGAGTCCGGACCCGCGTATTGCGCGCCTTCGAACAGGGGAATCAGGGTTTCGCCATTCGATACCTGCGCCAGCGATTCGGTCAGGTAGCCGCGCAAGCCTTCCGCGTACTGCCAGGTTTGCGTATCGCCCGTCTTGGCGTTGGTCAGCGTGACGGTCACGCCGGGCAGCAGCACGGCTTTCGAGCGCAGCAGGCGCTGCAGCTCGGTTTGCGAGATATTCGGCGAATCAAAATACTTCGCATCGGGCCAGGCGGTCACGCGCGTGCCCGACTTCTTGCCGTCGCGCGGGGCGGGGCGGGAACTCAGGGGCTCGATCACGTCGCCATTCGCAAACACCATGTGGTGCAAGCCGTTGCCATCGCTTTCCTTGCGCCAGACGGTGATTTCCAGGCGCGTCGACAGCGCATTGGTGACGGACACGCCGACACCGTGCAAGCCGCCCGAGAATGCGTAGGCGCCGCCCGAACCCTTGTCGAACTTGCCGCCCGCGTGCAGCCGTGTAAACACGATTTCCACCGTCGGCACGCCTTCTTCCGGATGCAGGCCGACGGGAATGCCGCGACCGTTGTCTTCGACGGTGATGCTGCCATCCGTGTTTTGCGTAACGGCGATATGCGTGCAATGACCGCCCAGCGCCTCGTCGGAGGCATTGTCGATCACTTCCTGAATGATGTGCAGCGGATTTTCAGTGCGGGTGTACATCCCCGGGCGCTGCTTGACGGGTTCCAGTCCTTTCAGGACACGGATGGATGATTCGCTGTAGTCGGATGCTGGTTTTTTAGTGGCCATACGTGTTCAAGCTAAGTAAAGACAGTGGTTGGAACGCCAGGCCATGGCACTGCAGGGCGCAGTGACAACGGCGGCGATAGCTGTATAAATATACAGTATATTCCGTCCAGCGTCACTGGGAGAGGGCAGTGCGGCAGGCATGGCGTCCTTGTGCGGACGCTCGCGCATTCTATCTTGTCCAGCGAGCAATAGCGCTACTCCAGGGCAACAACAGTGCGCCGCGCGCGTGGTTTTGCGCCAATTGTGGACGATTTTATGCGGCAAAGCCCCTGTTTTTACATCTTGTTTACAAGCACCTCTCCAGTCTTTACGAATTTTTTAGACCCTTTTGGCTAATCTGCTCACTATCAAAACAAACCTGAATGAGGGTGGGAATGGATATCGTGTATCTCGGCTTGATTGCCGTTTTTTTCGTCGTGGCGGCCGGCTTTGCCGTCGCCTGCGACAAATTAGGGAGCGTCAAATGAACGCGTTTTATGTGCTTGGCGCCGTGGTCTCGGCTGGCCTGCTCGTGTACCTGCTGGTGGCGCTGCTGAAGGCGGAGGAACTGTGATGACGACGCAATCGATATTGTTGTTGGTGGCCTTTTTGGCCGTACTGCTGGCCGCCGGCTATCCGCTGGGCCTGTATATGGCCAAGGTGGCCGGCGATGGCCCCGTGCGCGGCCTGGGCTGGCTGCAAAAGCTGGAAAACCTGCTGTACCGCTGGTCCGGCCTTCCTGCCGACAAGGCCATGGGCTGGAAAAGCTACGCCATCGCCCTGATCGTCTTTAATACCGTGGGCGCCGTCTTTGTGTACGGCCTGCAGCGCCTGCAGGGCTTCTTGCCCCTCAATCCACAGGGTCTGGGCGCCGTCAGCCCCGATTCCTCGTTCAATACCACCGTCAGCTTCGTCGCCAATACCAACTGGCAGGGCTACGGCGGCGAGCAGACCATGAGCTACCTGACCCAGATGCTGGGCATGGCATGCCAGAACTTCTTTTCGGCGGCCACCGGCATCGCCGTGATCTTCGCGCTGGTGCGCGGTTTCGCCTCGCGTTCGGGCAAATCGATCGGCAATTTCTGGGTTGACCTGGTGCGCTCCACGCTGTACATCCTGCTGCCGCTGTCGCTGGCCCTCTCCGTCGTCTTCATGGGCGAAGGCATGATCCAGAATTTTTCCGCCTACAAGGAAGTGACGCTGATCGATCAGGTGGCGTATGAAACGCCGAAAATGACGGCCGATGGCCAGCCCGTGCTGGATGCCGCCGGTAAACCCGTAATGGAAGCGCAAGTGGCGACCACGCAGACGCTCGCCATGGGCCCCGTCGCTTCGCAGGAATCGATCAAGTTGCTGGGCACGAATGGCGGCGGCTTTTTCAATGCCAATTCCGCGCATCCATTTGAGAATCCTACGGTGCTGTCGAACTTCCTGCAGATGCTGGCCATTTTCATCATTCCCGCCGGCCTGTGTTTCACCTTTGGCCGCATGGTCGGTGACCTGCGCCAGGGCTGGGCCGTGCTGGCCGCGATGACCATGATCTTTGTCGTCATGACGGCCGGCGTGATGAGCGCCGAGCAGCAAGCCAATCCGAACCTGCAGGCACTGGGTGTGGATCAGCAGGCCAGCAGTCTGCAATCGGGCGGCAATATGGAAGGCAAGGAAACGCGCTTCGGCATCAGCTCCTCGACCCTGTTCGCGGCAGTGACGACGGCGGCATCCTGCGGCGCCGTCAATTCCATGCACGACTCCTACATGCCCCTGGGTGGCATGGTGCCGCTGCTGCTGATGCAATTCGGCGAAGTGGTGTTCGGCGGTGTGGGCACGGGCCTGTACGGCATGCTGATGTTCGCCATTCTGGCCGTCTTCATCGCCGGCCTGATGATAGGGCGCACGCCTGAATACCTGGGCAAGAAAATCCAGGCCTATGAAATGAAGATGGTGTCGCTGGCCATCCTGGTGACGCCAGCCCTGGTATTGACGGGCACTGCGATCGCCGTGATGGTCGAACCGGGCAAGATCGGCGTGGCCAATCCGGGCGCGCACGGCTTCTCGGAGATTCTGTATGCCTTCACGTCGGCGGCCAACAACAACGGCAGCGCGTTTGCCGGGCTGTCCGCCAACACGCCGTTCTACAACGTGATGCTGGCGATCGCCATGTGGTTCGGCCGTTTCGGCGTGATCGTGCCCGTGCTGGCAGTGGCCGGTTCGCTGGCGGCCAAGCAGCGCCTGTCGGCCAATGCCGGCACCATGCCCACGCACGGCCCCATGTTCATCGGCTTGCTGATTGGCGTGGTGGTGCTGGTTGGCGTGCTCAATTACGTTCCCGCGCTGGCCTTGGGCCCGATCGTCGAACACCTGCAACTTTTCACAAAATAAGAGGCTACCATGTCACGCACAAGCCTGACCTTGTTCGATTCCGCATTGATTGGCCCTGCCATCGTCGATGCGTTCAAAAAACTCGACCCCCGCACGCAGTGGCGCAGCCCCGTGATGTTCGTCGTCTATGTCGGCAGCATCATCACGACCCTGCTGGCCATACAGGCCCTGAACGGCCAGGGTGAAGCGCCGTTCGGCTTCATCGTCTCCGTCTCCGTGTGGCTGTGGTTTACCGTGCTGTTTGCGAACTTCGCCGAAGCGCTGGCTGAAGGCCGCAGCAAGGCCCAGGCGGCTTCCTTGCGCGCCCTGAAGCAGACGGTGATGGCAAAGAAAATGCAAACGCCGAAGTACGGCACCTCCTGGCTGCCCACGCCGGCGACCGACTTGCGCAAGGGCATGACGGTGCTGGTCGAGGCGGGTGACGTCATTCCTGCCGATGGCGAAGTGACGGCCGGCGTGGCCTCCGTCGACGAGAGCGCCATCACGGGCGAATCGGCGCCCGTCATCCGCGAGTCGGGCGGCGACTTTTCCGCCGTCACGGGCGGCACCCGCGTGCTGTCGGACTGGCTGCTGGTGCGCGTTTCCGTCAACCCTGGCGAAGCCTTCATCGACCGCATGATCGCTATGGTCGAAGGCGCCAAGCGCCAGAAGACGCCGAATGAAATCGCCCTGACGATTTTGCTCGTGGCCCTGTCGATCGTCTTCCTGATCGTCACCGTAACCTTGCTGCCGTACTCGCTGTTTTCCGTGGCGGCGGCCGGCAGCGGCACGCCCGTCACCATCACCGTGCTGATCGCGCTGCTGGTGTGCCTGATTCCGACCACTATTGGCGGCCTGCTGTCGGCCATCGGCGTGGCCGGCATGAGCCGCATGATGCAAGCCAATGTGATCGCCACCTCGGGCCGCGCCGTGGAAGCGGCGGGCGACGTGGACGTGCTGTTGCTCGATAAAACGGGCACCATCACTCTGGGTAATCGCCAGGCGTCAAGTTTTGTACCTGCTCCCGGTGTGACGGAGCAGCAGTTGGCCGACGCGGCGCAACTGGCCTCGCTGGCCGATGAAACGCCGGAAGGGCGCAGCATCGTCGTGCTGGCCAAGCAGAAGTTCAATATCCGCGAACGCGAGATGGCCAGCCTGCACGCCACCTTCGTGCCCTTCACGGCGCAAACGCGCATGAGCGGCGTGGACATTCCTGGCGAACAGCAGGTACGCCAGTTGCGCAAGGGTGCGGCCGATTCCATGAAAAAGTTTGTGGAAGCGCTGGGCCAGCCGTATCCGGTTGAGGTGTCGCGCGCCGTCGACGATATTGCGCGTCGCGGCAGCACGCCGCTGGTGGTGGTCGACGACGGCCGCGTCATGGGTGTCGTGGAACTGAAGGATATCGTCAAGGGCGGCATCAAGGAGCGTTTTGCGGAATTGCGCCGTATGGGCATCAAGACCGTCATGATCACGGGCGACAACAAGCTGACGGCTGCGGCCATCGCCGCCGAGGCTGGCGTGGACGATTTTCTTGCCGAAGCGACGCCGGAAGACAAGCTCAAGCTGATTCGCAGCTATCAGTCCGAAGGCCGCCTGGTGGCCATGACTGGCGACGGCACCAATGATGCCCCCGCCCTGGCGCAGGCCGACGTGGCCGTGGCCATGAACTCGGGCACGCAGGCGGCAAAAGAGGCTGGCAATATGGTCGACCTGGATTCGAATCCGACCAAGCTGCTGGAAATCGTTGAAATCGGCAAGCAGATGCTGATGACGCGCGGTTCGCTGACGACGTTCTCGATTTCGAACGACATCGCCAAGTACTTCGCCATCATCCCGGCGGCGTTTGTGGGCACCTATCCGCAACTGAAGGCGCTTGACATCATGCACCTGGCCAGCCCCGCGTCGGCCATCATGTCGGCCGTGATCTTCAATGCCTTGATCATCGTCGTGCTGATCCCGCTGGCGTTAAAAGGCGTGCAATACCGGGCCATCGGCGCGGCCAGCCTGCTGCGTCGCAATCTGCTGATCTACGGCCTGGGCGGCATCATCCTGCCTTTCATCGGGATCAAGCTGATCGACATGCTGCTGTCCGCACTCAATTTAGTCTAAAGGAACCATCATGAGCACTATCGTACGTCCCGCCCTGGTCCTGTTTGCCGCGCTGACCGTGATCTGCGGCGTCGTCTATCCGTTTGCCACGGCCGGCATCGGGCAGCTGGCCTTCAACGATGAAGTCAATGGCAGCATCGTCGAGCGTGGCGGCAAACCTGTCGGCTCGATGCTGATTGGCCAGTCCTTCACCTCGCCCAAGTATTTCTGGGGCCGGCCATCGGCCACCGCGCCGATGGCCAACAATGGCGCCGGTTCGGGCGGCTCGAATCAGGGACCGAGCAATCCGGCACTGGTGGACGCTGTCAAGGCGCGCATCGCCGCCCTGAAGGAAGCTGATCCCGGCAATACGCGCGCCATTCCCGTTGACCTGGTGACGGCGTCGAGCAGCGGCTTGGACCCGGAAATCAGCCTGGCGGCAGCCTTGTACCAGGCGCCGCGCGTGGCCCGCGTGCGCGCAGTGCCGCTGGCGCAGGTAGAAAACGCCATCGCCAAGGTGCAGAAAACCGCGTATATCGGCTTTTTCGGCGAACCACGGGTGAATGTGCTGGAACTGAATCTGGCGCTCGATGCAGCCGCGAAGTAAGATGATGCAGGGGCAGAGCCGCCGGTTTTGCCCCTGGTTTTAATATTAAAAGATGCCCATGCTCCCCAACGACAGCCAACGCCCCGACCCAGATGCCCTGCTGGCGCAAGTGCAGGCGCAGGAAAAGAAAGCCGCGCGCGGCCGGCTGCGCATTTACTTCGGCGCCTCGGCCGGCGTCGGCAAGACCTATGCGATGCTGGCCGCCGCCCGCAAATTGCTGGCCGATGGCCAGGATCTGCTGGTGGGCGTGGTGGAGACGCATGGGCGCCAGGATACGGCGGCCCAGCTTGACGGCTTGCCGCTGCTCCCCCTGAAGGCCATCGAATACCGGGGCAAGACCTTGTTCGAGTTCGACCTGGACGAAGCGCTGCGGCGGGCGCCGCCGCTGATACTGATGGATGAACTGGCCCACTCGAACGTGGCCGGTTCGCGCCATCCGAAGCGCTGGCAGGATGTCGAGGAATTGCTGGCGGCCGGTATTGACGTGCTGTCGACCGTGAATGTGCAGCACCTGGAAAGCCTGAACGACGTGGTGGGCGGCATCACCGGCGTGCGTGTGGCCGAAACCCTGCCCGACACGGTGTTCGACCGCGCCGACGAAGTGGTGCTGGTCGATATTCCGGCCGATGAATTGTTGCGCCGCCTGAAGCAGGGCAAGGTATACCAGCCGCAGCAGGCCGAGCGGGCATCCCAGCATTTTTTCCGCAAGGGTAATCTGATCGCCCTGCGCGAACTGGCCTTGCGCCGCACGGCGGACCGGGTGCAGGACGACGTGCAGGCTTACCGCGTCGAGAAATCCATCAATCCCGTGTGGAAGACGGGCGCCGCGCTGCTCGCCTGCGTGGGACCGTACGCGGGTGGCGAACACGTGATTCGCAGCACGGCGCGCCTGGCCAGCCAGCTGAATGCCGAATGGCACGCGCTGTACGTGGAAACGCCGCGCCTGCAGCGTCTGCCGGCGCGCGAGCGCGAACGCATCCTGAAAACGCTGAAACTGGCGCAGGACTTGGGCGCACGCACGGCCATTGTGCCGTCCGCCGACATCGCCGGCGCCGTGGTCGAGTATGCGCGTAACGCGAATATCTCGAAAGTCATCGTGGGCCGTGGCCGCGCTGGCGCATTGGCGCGTCTGTGGCATGCGCCGCCGGCCGTGCGCATGGCCAGCCTGGCGCCCGATATCGACCTGATCGAGGTCGGCTTGCCAGCTGCCGATGCAGCACCCCGGCGCGTGGCTGGCGAAGACACGGAGGCACCGCGCCGGCCATCACGCCATTGGCGCTATCTATTGGCCGCTGGCGTCAGCCTGGGAACGGCCCTCGCCTCGGTCCCCCTGCAACCCTATCTGGACCTGGCTAATATCGCCATGCTGTCGCTACTGACGGTGGTGCTGGTGGCCGTGCGCCTGGGGCGCGGACCGGCGGCACTGGCCAGCCTGGTGGGCGTGGCCTGCTTCGATTTCATCTTCGTGCCACCGCGCTTCTCGTTTGCCGTGGGCGATTTTCAGTACGTGATCACCTTTGGCGTGATGCTGGCCGTGGGCCTGATTACGGGCCACCTGACGGCCGGCCTGCGCTTCCAGGCGCGCGTGGCCTCGCACCGCGAAGCGCGCGCTCGCGCCCTGTACGAATTTTCGCGTGAATTGTCCGGCGTGCTGCAAACGGAGCAGATTTTCGACATCACGAAAAGCGCCATCGAGCGGGCTTTCCGTGCGCGCGCTACCTTGCTTTTGCCTGATGATGAGGGCAGCCTGCAGACCCCGAGCAGCGGCGAGCCGCTGGACATAGGCATCGCGCAGTGGGCCTTCGACCATGCGCAGGCGGCGGGGACGGGAACAGATACCTTGCCGGCTTCGCCCATTTTCTACCTGCCGCTGATCGCGCCGATGCGCACGCGGGGCGTGCTGGCGCTGTTGCCACTCGATGGCACGGACCGCGGGCGTTGGCTGCTGGTGCCGGAACAGCGCCAGCACCTCGATACCTTTGCCGCGCTGGCAGCCATCGCGCTCGAGCGCGTGCACTACATCGACGTGGCCCAAGGGGCGCTGCTGCAGATGGAGTCCGAGCGGTTGCGCAATTCGCTGCTGGCCGCCCTGTCGCATGACTTGCGCACGCCATTGACGTCACTGGTGGGCCTGGCCGAATCGCTGGCCCTGTCCAGGCCTGCGTTGTCGCCCGCGCAGCTGGACATGGCGCGCTCGCTGCAGTCCGAAACCGTGCGCATGAGCGCCCTGGTGGCGAACTTGCTGGACATGGCGCGCATCGAAAGCGGACAGGTGCGCCTGAACCTGCAATGGCAGGCGCTGGAAGAAGTGGTGGGCAGCGCGCTGCGCGCCAGCGGCCCGCAATTGCAGCAGCATGCCGTGCAGACGCAGCTGGCGCCGGATTTGCCGCTGGTGCGCTACGACGCCGTGCTGATCGAACGCGTGCTGTGCAACCTGCTGGAAAACGCGGCCAAATACACGCCGCCGGGCAGCACCATCACGGTCGCGGCCGGGGTACACGGCCAGTTCCTGCAGGTGAGGGTGTTTGACGATGGCCCGGGCCTGCCGCCCGGCCGCGAAGAAGCCATTTTTGAAAAATTCACGCGCGGCGAGCGCGAATCGAACAAGCCGGGTGTCGGGCTGGGACTGGCCATTTGCCGCGCCATTGTCGAAGCCCACGGCGGCACCATCCAGGCGCAGCCGCACACGCCGGGACAGGGCGCTGCCATCGTGTTCAGCCTGCCGCTGGGCACGCCCCCTGCGCCGCCAGAGATCGAGCTCGATGACGCCAACGACCATGAAACAGGAAAACCAACATGAACGAACCTTCCGCCACCGCCTTGCTGGTTGAGGATGAACCGCAAATCCGCCGCTTCGTGCGCGCCGCGCTGGAAGACGAGGGCTGGCAGATTTTCGAGTCCGCCACCATGCAGCGAGGCCTGATTGATGCCGGCACGCGCCGGCCCGACCTGATCGTGCTGGACCTGGGCCTGCCTGACGGAGATGGCATCGACTTCATCGCCGACATCCGAAAATGGTCGGCCGTGCCCATCATCGTGCTGTCGGCGCGGGTCGACGAAGAGGACAAGATACGCGCGCTGGACGCGGGCGCCGACGATTACCTGACCAAGCCGTTCGGCGTGGGCGAGCTGCTGGCCCGCGTACGGGCCACCTTGCGCCGCCAGCGCCAGCCCGCCGCCAGCGACGATGGCGTGGTGCAGTTTGGCGATGTGCGGGTCGACCTGAAGGATCGCCTGGTGACGCGCAACAAGCAACTGGTGCACATGACGCCGACGGAATTTCGCTTGCTCTCGGTGCTGGTGAAGAACGCCGGCAGGGTGGTCACCAATCCGCAGCTGCTGCGTGAAGTGTGGGGGCCGTCGAACAGCGAAAATGGCCACTACCTGCGCATTTATATGGGGCATCTGCGCCAGAAGCTGGAAGCCGATCCGGCCCAGCCGCAGCACCTGCTGACGGAAACGGCCGTCGGCTACCGCTTGCTGCTGCCGCTCTAATACCTGTTAATCCCCTGTTGGAAAACAGGCGCCGCGCGCGCCGGGGGGACGCTTTACTTTAAATTTTTGCAGCGGCGGGCCAGCTGCGCCATGTTGGCAAAGGCCCATACCACCCATGAAGAAGAAGAAACCATGAATAAAATGATACTTGCACTTGCCGTCGCCACCGCCTTTACGGGCAGCCTGGCCCACGCGGAAGAGGCCAAGCCCGATAATGACGTCAGCTTCAACGTGGCCGGCGTGTCCGACTACCGTTATCGCGGCATTTCGCAGACGCGCTTGAAACCCGCGCTGCAGGGCGGCGTCGACTACGTCAACAATCCTACCGGCCTGTATGCGGGCGCCTGGGCCTCCACCATCAAGTGGACCAAGGATGCGGGTGGTAGCGGTGACGTGGAAGTGGACCTGTATGCGGGCAAGCGCGGCCAGTTGACGGCCGATATCGGCTATGACGTGGGCGTGCTGGCGTATGTGTATGCGGACAACGGCTTGAAGCACATCGACGGCCTGGCCGACGCGGACACCCAGGAAGTCTACGGTCAACTGTCGTATGGCCCGGCCTATATCAAGTATTCGCACGCCGTCTCCAATCTGTTCGGCATCGTCAACAGTAAGAACAGCGGCTACCTGGACATCGGCGCGAATATCGACTTGAGCAACGGCTGGATCGGCAACCTGCACGCGGGCCACCAAAAGGTCAAAAACAATGATGCGGCTAGCTACACGGACTGGAAAGTGGGCGTCACGCGCGATTTCGGTGTGGTGACGGGCGCGCTGGCCGTGATCGGCACGAACGCGGACAAGTCGGCCTATGCTTCGCCCGTGAACGGTAAATTCATGGGCAAGACGGCGTTGCAGCTGACGGTCAGCAAAACGTTCTAATTGACTGAATTGACTGAATTGACTGAGAGGAGAGGCGGCGCATGCGCCGCCTTTTTTTTGTTTGCCCAGCCAGGTTAGGCAGGCAGGTTAAAAACGGCGCAATACAGCTGTCCCAGGCTGACCACGCAGGCGGCTGGAATCTGTGCGGCCAGGGCATGGGCCAGCGCCGCTTGCGTGTCTGTTGCCAGCAGGACGCGCAGGTCCGGATTGACGCTGCGCGCGTGCGCGATGCGGCGCACCAGGCCCGCTTGCGCGGCACCGTCCACGACGCCGTCCAGCGGCACCACCAGCACGCGCGCGGCGATCAGGGCCGAACGGCTGCCCATGGAGTCGCGGCCTTCGCTGTCGATGACGATGTCGTGGTAGCAGTTCACCAGGTGCTCCAGCTCCGGTTGCAAGCCCTTGGCGCTGATGGCGCGCGCCATCAGGCGCGGCTGCATCAGGCTGCCGTGCATGGCGCCGTCGTGCATATTCCTCGCCTGCGCCATGGCTCCCTGGCGCGGATCGGCATCGAGCAACAATACCTTGCGCCCGGCCAGCGCGCGCGAGGCGGCCAGCCGTCCGGCCAGGATGGATTTCTCCATCCCCCCGCGTTCATCCGTGATGGCGATGATCATCTTGGCGCACGGCTGGCATAATGTTGGAAGCGGAGACCAGTTGCAGCAAACAGCCTTCACGCGGCGCGTCCCTGTCGCTGGCTGTCCATGCGGGCAGCTGCATCAATGGCTCCAGTGCTTCGGCCAGCTTGTCCTGGCCGGCGGACGACATCGGCGTCATCGGCAGGCGCAGCTCGTCGCGCACCTTGCCCTGCATGGCCAGCGCCGCCTTCACGGGACCAGGATTGGGTTCGGCGAACAGCAGTCGGATGACGGGCAGCATGGTCTTGAACAGGGTGCTGGCGGCGCCGTGGCGGCCCTGCCTGACCAGGTGGTACAGCTGCGCATACAGGTCGGGGCGTATTTGGGCGGCGGCCGACATGGCGCCGTGGCCGCCCATGGACAGGCTGGCCAGCAGCAGCGCATCGTCGCCGCACAGCACATCCAGGCGCGTGTCGAGCAGCAGTTCGCCCAGTTGCTGCAGCTTGCCACCCGCTTCCTTGATGGCGACGAAGTGCGAGTCGCGCGCCAGCAGCGCCGCCGTCTGCGGTTCGATATTGACGCCAGTGCGTGCCGGCACGTTGTACAGCACGATGGACTGGTCGGTGGCGGCGGCGATGGCCTCGAAGTGGCGCACGATGCCGTCCTGCGAAGGGCGTACATATGACGGTGCCGAGATCAGCAGACCAGCCAGCGGATGGTCGTGATAGCGTTGTACTGTGGCGACGACGCTGCGCGTATCGCTGCCACCGATACCCATCACGACGGGGAAGCGGGGACCGATGGCTTCGAGCACGCTATCGAGCAGCATGGTGTGTTCTGCGGCGCTCAGCATGGCCGCTTCGCCCGTAGTACCGCATACCACCAGGCCATCAACGCCGCTGGCGGCTAGCTCGCAAGCGAGCTGCTGGGCGGCGTCAAAGTCGATCTCGCCATCACGGAATGGCGTGACCATCGGCACCCAGATGCCCTGGAAGTGCGCGGTGATGCGCGACGAAGACATCGCCTGCTCGCAGGAATACTGGTTCATAGCGATTTCCCCTGGCTGATGCGGCCAAATTCCGCCGCTGGCAGCAGGCGCATGACGGCATCCATGGTCAGGCGCAGGGCCGGCTCCGTCACGCACAGCCATACCTTCATGCGCTCGGCGTGGTCGACCGCCTCGACGCGCATGAACGACAGCATGCCGCCGCAGGTCCTGACGACCAGCTGGCGCAGCTCGGCCAGGCAGGACTTGTCGACCGTGATATGCATGAGGAAAGTGGGCAGGCGGGGATGGCGGTGGGGCAGTGCTTGATGCGCTTGATGCGTTTGCAGGCGTGAATGGGGTTCCATGGTGGCTTTGCAGCGGTGGTTGAGGTACGTTCAAGATTAGCAGCGGGGGCGTAAAGATTCTCTAAAAAGCGGGGCCGTGGGCGTAAACGGGCTGTATGCGGGCTGTATGCAGTTTTACTGCCGGCGTGTTGCGTGGAAATGCCGCGCATGTGCTTTTGTTACAAAATTGAATCGTGCTTTCGGGGGCAGGGGTTTATATTGAAAACGTCTCCGCTTTCAGTCAGCCTTGCCATGTCAGACGAAAAAGATCCCCAGCAGCCCCCTTCCGCCGATCCTGCAACGCCGGCGCGGCCCGACCGTGTCGGCAGGGCACCCGATGACGACCACCGCGCGCGCGATGCGGCACCGCGCTACTTGAAGGATAACGACACGCCGCTGGCGCTGGCCTGGCGCGTGATCACATCGCGCTACCGTTCCATGCGCGACAAGGCCAGCCGCGATTTCATGCGGCGCACGCTGCGCATCGGCATCTCGGCGCGCATTTTCCACCCCGAACCAGGCGCCACTGGCCTGCGCAGCAAGAACCTGCAATACCTGGAAGAGTCGATTGCGCAGTGGGTCATGTCGCGCGATGTGCTGGTGTTCATGATTCCGACGGTCAATACCAGCGGCTTGCTACACCCGAGCAACATCACCTTGCGTCACTATGCGCGCCACCTGGACGGTCTGGTGCTGCAGGGCGGCGCCGACGTCTCGCCGCAGACCTATTCCGAGACGGCCACGCGCCCCGAATGGAGCGGCGACCGCGCGCGCGACCTGTACGAACTGGAATTGCTGCACGAATTCGTCGACGCGGGCAAGCCCGTGCTGGGTATTTGCCGCGGCTGCCAACTCATCAACGTGGGCTTTGGCGGCACCTTGTACCAGGACATCGCCTCGGACGTGGAAGGCGCCACCTCGCACGTCAACGACCTGTATGACCGTCACCGCCACAGCATCGCCTTCCCGAAAGGCTCGTCGCTGGCCGGCATGTTCCCGAAGGCGGGCGAGGCGCTCGTCAATTCCATCCACCATCAGTCGGTCAAGGATTTGGGACGCGACATCACCGTGGAAGCGTATTCGCAAGGGGACAATATCGTCGAAGCCATCCGCTACCAGCGGGCGCGCTTCGTCATGGGCTTGCAGTGGCACCCGGAATTTCATTCGGCGGGCGGGGTCGAACTGCTCGATTGCACCCCGATCCTCGATAACTTTTTGCGCGCGGCGCGGGAGACGCGGTTTTGAGTACGCACCTGACGCGCCGGCGCACCTTGCTGGCTGGCCTGCTGGCACTGCCCCTGACGGGCTTGCGCGCCGCGCCGCACCCGCGTGATAGCGTGCTGGCGTTTGCGCTGACGTCCGCCGCGCGCGCCCGCACGTTCAAGATGCGAGTGGCGCCAGCCATTGCCGAGCAGGTGCTCAAGGCGGCGCGCAAGGATGCGGCGCGACCCGTGCACCTGATGGCCGAAGTGCGCACGGGCGGCTTGCTGAAGGGAGAAGGCGGACGCGAGACCAGCCAGCAGGCGCAGGAAGACTGGCGCCAGGCGCGCTTGCAGGCGCTGGCCTGGAGATTGTCGGGCGAGCTGGCGCATTTCGAGGCAGCGCGCCAGTTGCTGCTGGCCTGGAGCGGTGCTTATCAGCCATCGTTCAGTCCCGTCGACGAGACGGAGCTGGCCAGCCTGCTGATGGGTTTTGACTTGATACAGGAACGCTTGAACGGCGTGGAGCGCGAGCAGGTGCAGGCGTTTTGCCGCACCCTGGCGCGAGGGTATTTGAGCGATCCCATCAAGGTGGGCGGTCCGTCCACGGCACGCAACAACTGGCATAGCCACCGCATCAAGATCGGCACGGCCGCCGCGTATGTCACGGGCGACGTCTTGCTGATCGCGCGCGCGAAAGAGCGCTTCCTGGCGCACGTGCCGCGCAATATCGGTGCTGGCGGCGTACCCTTCGATTTCGAACAGCGCGACGCCCTGCACTACACCACCTACAGCCTGGAGCCGCTGCTGACGACGGCCCTGATGGCGCAGGCGCATGGCGACGACTGGTATGACGCGCCGGAAGCGCGGCGCCTGGCCGAGGCGCTGGCCTGGCTGGCGCCGTACGCGCAGGGCAGAAAGACGCACGAGGAATTCGCAAAGAGCGCCGTGCCGTTCGACCGCAAGCGCGTGGCCGCCGGTGAAAAGGGATTTACGGGGAATTGGGAGTCCAAGGGCGCCGCCAATGTGTATCTGCTGGCGGCGCGCTTCGACCCCGCTTACCTGCCCCTGGCGCTGGAATTGCGTCCGCCAGCCTGGGCGCTGGCGCTGTACGGTGCTTAGTGAGAACTTAGCGTTAAAACTTCGTGCGCACGGTGAACATCACATTGCGCGGTTCGCCATAAAAACCTGTTCCGAACAGGCCCAGACCCGTCAGGTATTTTTTGTTCATCAGGTTGTTGACGTTCAGGCTGGCCGTGACGTTCTTGCTGATCTCGTAGCGCGCCATCAGGTTGACCAGTGCATAGCTGCCCTGCTGCAGGCGCGCATTTTCGTTGGCGGCAGGGTTCCAGACCTCGCCGTGGAAACTGCTTTGCCAGGTCAGGCCGCCGCCCACCGTCACTTTGTCCAGGCTGGCCGGCAGGCGCCAGCTGCCTTGCACTCTTGCCAGGTGGGCCGGCTGCGTGGTTTTCATCGTTTCCGCGAACACTGCCTTGCCATCCTTGTCGCGCACATGCGCATACGTGTAGCCGGCGCTCAGTTTCACATCCTTCAGCACCTCGCCTGTTACTTCCATTTCCACGCCGCGGCTGGTGACGCCATCGATGGCCTTATACACTAACTCACCGTTGACTTCGCCCACAGGGCTGGCCACATTGCTTTGGCGGATCTGGAACAGGGACGCGCTGGCGTTGGCCTTGCCATCGAGGTACTCCGCCTTCACGCCCGCTTCCATACCCTTGCCGCGCACGGGTGCGAGGAAGTTGCGGTTGATGTCGCGGTTGCTCTGCGGCGCGAAGATGCTGGTGTAGCTGCCGAACACGGAATAGGTCTTGTCGAGGTCATACACGACGCCCGCATACGGCGTGATGACGCCGCTTTCGTCCATGCGCGTATGGCTGGGCGTGGCATTGTCGAATAAGCTGCGCTTCTGGTCCATCTTGTAGTTGCTGATCCGCGTGCCGACGATCACCGATAGCGCATCGCTCGGGCGCAGGCGCACGGCGCCATACAGACCGCTCTGGCGTGTGCTGTCGTTGTCGTTTCCCTGGTGTTCGAACGCCGGCTCCGCATACTGGCCGCGCCAGTCGAAGTAGCTGCTGTCCAGGGTCGGATAAACCGAATCATAGACGGGACCATCCTGTTTTGCCGTCGAGGTGGAATAGCCGAACATCGCTTCATGCTGGCGGCCGAACAGGGTAAACGGGCCGCTGGCGTCCACGTTGAAGGTGGTCTGGCGGCGGTCGCCCGCGTATTTGCCCATGTAGAAGCTGGCGCCTTCCCCTGTGACTGGGTTAGGATAGCCGCCGCTGACCGAGCTCAACACGCTGTCATGCTTGCTGCGCAACTGGTTGGCGCTCAATTTCACTTTCCACGCGTTGGCGAACGTGTGTTCCAGCGACGTGAACAGCGTGGTGTTCTGCATGTCGCGGCGGCTCCAGTCGGTGGCAGGATTCCACGAGGTGGGGAAATCCGTGCGCGTGCCGTCGGAAAACAGCAGAGGAAAGCCCGTCCAGGTGGAGCCGCGCGGCTTGTAATCCTGGTGCGTGAAGCCTGCCGTCAGCAGGGTGACTTGTGTCAGGTCCGCCTCGACGATGCCGTAGGCGACTGATTTTTGCTGCTTGTAGCGGTCCAGGTAGGAGTGTTTGTCCTGGTAGGCGCCCACCAGGCGGCCGCGCACCGTGCGGCTGTCGTTCAGGGGGCCGGAAACATCGACTTCGCCGCGGTAGTTGTCCCACGATCCTGCGCCCAGGGTTGCCGAGCCCTCGAAGTTGGCGGTGGGGCGCTTGCGCACCATGTTGACGGTGGCCGACGGGTCGCCCGAACCGCTCATCAGGCCCGTCGCGCCCTTCAGCACTTCGATGCGGTCGTAGATGGCCATGTCGCTGTTCGTCGTGCCCCAGTCGTAGACGCCGTCATAGATGGCCGACACGCCGTCGTACTGGAAATTGGTGACGGCAAAGCCGCGCGCCTGGAAGCTCCAGCGGTCGCTGTCGTAGTTTTGCACGCTCACGCCATTGACGTTCTTCATGACGTCGGAAACGGCGTTGCTGTTCTGGTCATCCATCTGCTGGCGCGTGACAATGGTCAGCGACTGCGGCGTTTCGCGTTGCGTCAGGGCCAGGCCTGTGGCGCCGCTGGCGGGGCCGCCCGTATAGCTGCCCGTGCCGCTAGTGGCGGCGTTGCGCTCGGCTGCCGCGACCACGGTGACGCCGCTCATGACGGCCACGCCGCGGCTGTCCGCCGAGGGAGTATTCGCGCCGGCGGGGATCTTTTGCAGCAGGTAGCCGCCATTCGCCTGCGGCACGGCTTGCAGGCCGCTGCCTGCCAGCAGCACGCGGAAACCATCCTGCAAGCTGTAGCTGCCTTGCAGCCCGGCGCTGCGCAAGCCTTGCGTGGCATCGCTGGAGAACGACAGCAGGATGGCGCTGTCGCTGCCGAAGCGCGTCAGCACGTCGCCCAAGGAAGCTGCGGGGATGCTGTAGCTGCGCACTTGCCGGGTTTGCGCCTGAGCTGATGCCGGCAGGGCCAGGGCCATGCCGATCTGCGACAGGGCGCAGGCCAGGACGGTGCGGGTAAGGAGGGAACGCGAAGCGTGGTGCATGGAATAAAACCTTTCGTGGATGCGCAAGATGGAGACTACCTGTCTACCAAGTCACGCGAGCACGGCGAAACAGCTCACTTTGCAGAAAATACTTTTTTTCAGCGCGCCGCCAGTTCGATCCTGACGACTTGATGGCCCCAGAAGCGCGTGACGGTATTGCGCTGCAGTTGCAAGCTGGCACTGACGGCGTCGAGGATGGCATTGACATCGGCCAGTGGGTAGGAGCCGGAGACGCGCAAGCCGGCGATGGCCGGCGCGCAGGCCAGCGGATGGTTGCTGTAGCGCGACAGCTCGGCGAGGAAATCGGCCAGGCGCATGTCGCGCGCCACCAGCATACCATCGAGCCAGGCGCCGCCATACGGCGCCAGCGCCTGGCGGTGCACACCCATGTCGTCGAAATGCGCGCCTTCGCCGGGACGCAGCACCAGGCGCTGTGCGCCATCGCCGGCCAGCACGGCGACTGCCCCTTCGAGCACGCCGGCGCTGGCGTATTGCTGGTGCAGGTGCACGGTGAAACGCGTGCCCAGCGCCTGCAGGCCGCCGTGCGGCGTGCCGACGAAGAAGGGACGTTGTACCGCATCCTTGCCGGTGGCGATGAAAATTTCGCCGGCCAGCAGTTCAATACGGCGCTGTGCACCGTCATAAGCGATGTTGACGGCGCTGTTGGTATTGAGCGTGAGCTGCGTGCCATCATTCAGGGTCACCACGCGGCGCTGGTTGACGCCGGTGCGATAGTCGGCCGTCCAGCCGCGCCATGGGCTGCGGCGTTCCAGCGCATACAGCGAGGCGCCGCAGCCCAGCAGCAGGGCCAGCGTCTTGACGGCATGGCGGCGCGGCGCGTTGGCTTGCACGCAGGCGCGCAGCAGGGTCGCGTGCATGGCGGGCGGCAGATGCTCGTGCTGCGTTTGCAACTGCTGCCACGCTTGCGTGGCGCTACCGGCCCGCTGCAGATGGCGTTTCACCGTGGCCAGCGAGATGCCGAGCTGGCGCGCGATATCTTCCTGCGGCAGCTCATCGAGCTGGCGTAGTAAAAAAGCCCGTTTGACGGGAGGCGGCAAGCCGTCGAGCATGCGGTCGAGTTCAAACACGGTGGCCAGCAGCATTGCCCGATCCTCCGGCGACGGTGTGTGCAGGGGCGGCAGTTGCGTCAGCACGTCGAGGTAAGCCTGTTCGAGTTTCTGGCGGCGGTAATGGTTGAACAGCACGCGCTGTGCGACGGTAACGAGCAAGGCGCGCGGCGCGCGCGCGGCGACGGCGTCTTCGCGGTCGAGCAGGCGCATGAAGGTGTCATGCGCCACATCGGCCGCGCAAGCCGTGCTGCCCAGCTTCTTGCGTAGCCAGCCTTGCAGCCAACCGTGGTGGTCGGCGTACAGTGTAGCGATGTCCTGGCGTTGTAGCGGCTTTGCCAGCGGCATCGCATTCCCCTTGCATGGCCGGTCCGGCTGGACTGGTGTTTTTAAACAATAATAAGAATCATTCTCACTTATTGTAACAAGCGGGGGCGGATGCTGTAAATGACGGGGGGATGGGGTGTGGTTTTTTGGGTTGCGTTGTTGGGGTAAAAGTCACGATGCCTGGCCAAACCGGCGCGCAGCAGGTTTGGCCAGGCATCCTCAATAATTCATCGGCTCGCCGCGGAAGCAGCGGATGGCAGAATCGACCATGCCCTCGGCGCTGCCCTGCAGGCTGTGCTGCTTGCGCAAGTATTGCGCGTCGCTCCATTGCTTGGCCACGTCCGACAGGTGTTTCAGTGCTGGCGTGCTGCCCAGTGCCTCGGCGTGCGGCTCCATCTTGCGCAGGGTGGTCATGATGTCTTCGCGCAGCGACATCGTTTCGTAGGTTTTCGGATGCGTGATGGCGCCGTCGAGGCCGAAGCGGCAAGCCTGGAAGCGGTTGTAGTTATACACGAGGTAATCGTCTTCCACGGGCGGCGTTTCTTTCCGCTCCAGCAGGTAGCGGCACAGGGCTTGCAGGTAGGCGGCCAGCGCGGCGGCCCGCTCCACCGTCAGCGGCGTGTCGCACACGCGCAGTTCGATGGTGCCGAATTCCGGCTTGGGACGGATGTCCCAGTAAAAGTCCTTCATGCTCTTGATGATGCCCGTGTTCTCCATCTTGGAGAAGTACTCATTGGAGAACTGGTCCCAGCTCAGCGTAAACGGCGCGCGCCCGCTCATGGGGAAGGCGAACACGGAGTTCAGGCGCGCTGAATCGAACAGGGTGTCGCGTCCCTGCACGTAGGGCGAGGAAGCCGACAGGGCGATGAAGTGGGGGATGTAGCGGTTCAGCGAATGCAGCAGGAACATGGCATCGTCGCCCGAGGCGCAGCCGATGTGCACGTGCTGGCCGAAGATGGTGAATTGTTTGGCCAGGTAGCCGTACAGTTCCGAAATTTCCTGGAAGCGGGGCTTGGAAAAGATCTTTTGCGACGACCATTGCTGGAACGGGTGCGTGCCGCCGCCCGCGATGCCGATATTGAGCTTGTCGCCGGCCGTGATCAAGGTGTCGCGGATTTCCTGCAACTGCGCCAGCAGGGGGCCGTGATGCGTGTGCACGCTCGAATTAATCTCGATCATGCTCTCGGTGATTTCCGGCGTGACGTTGCCGGGGAACGGTTTTTTATTCAGCAGATGCAGCAGGTCGGGGCTGGCGGCCGTCAAGTCATAGTCCGACAGGTTCACCAGTTGCAGTTCGAGTTCGACGCCGAAGGTCAGCGCGGCCGATTGGCCAAAGGGTTCCAGCGGCATTTAGCGCTCCTTGATTTCGTGGGTTTCTTTGGCCAGCATCAGCACGCGCTGCACCAGCACGGGGCCGACCAGTTCCAGGCCCAGGGTGACGGCGGCCAGGGCGTTCAATTCGTCGCCGAAGTTCACGCCGTGCTGGCGCGCGTGCTCGAGAAGCAGGATGATGAAGACGGAGACGGGCGTCAGTGCCACGCCTGTCAGCACGCCCTTGCGCCAGGAAATGCCGCTCACATGCGAAAACGCGGCCACGCCAACGACTTTGGTCAGCAGGCGCCCGCCAACGACGGCCAGTGCCAGGCCCGCGCCGGCCGTCACGCTGGCCCATTCCAGGGTCGAGGCGGCATACACGAATAGCAGCACCGTCAGCAGCTCGCCCAGCGCGCCGAAATTGCGCTGCGCCTGGCTGAAGGCCACGCGGCGGTGGCGCGCCACCAGGCCAAACGTCAGGGTGGCCAGTAGCGGCGACAGGCTGGTGGTGTAGGTCAGGGCGACCAGCAGCATCACCGACAGTGCAAATGCGACGGTGGCATCCTGCGCCATATTGCCCAGGCGGCGAAGCATGGCCGGCACGACGATGCCAAAGACGGTGCCGGCGGCCACCGAGGCGGCCAGCACGGCGGCGCTGCTGCTGCTCGCCTCGATCAAGTCGGTGGAACTCTGGAACATCCAGAAGCCGACGATGATGTTGAACGTGAAGACGGCCAGTACGCAGTTGAGCGCCGTCAGGTGGACGATGCGTTCCGTCACCTGGCCCGAGCTGCGTTCCTCGTTGATGACGCGCATGATGGTGGCCGGCGAGGTGGACATGGCCAGGGACGCCAGCAGCAGCGCCGTCATCGAGGTGCTGCCGAATTCGATGCCGATGAAGTAGACGACGGCAAAGGTCAGCAGGGATTCGACCAGGCCCGTGACGGCGATCCACGGATTGTTCTTCAGCCAGCGCAGGTTGATGCGGTAGCCGACCTCGAACAGGATCAAGCCGAAGGCCACGTCGGCCAGCACCAGCATGGGGCCGGCGTCCGTCTGTGGCAGGATGCCCACCTGCGTCTGCGCGAGGACGAAGCCGATCACGCCGTAAAAACTGATGCGCGGCAGGCCAGTCCAGCGGTGGCCGAATTCGCCCACCACCCAGGCCAGGGTAATGGCGAACGGCCAGGACAGGTCGGCGGCGATCGAGATCAGACTTTGCATGCTCATTCCTTTGAAATAGCGCTGGCACCAGCCGGCAGCGCGGAGGCTGGCGCGGCAATGTCGTGGTGCAGCGATGGTGCATTGTTTGCGCAGAGCGATGCGCCGATTCTACCGGAGCAGAAGGCGCGCACGATGTGCGCAATCGAACAGAGTCGTGGCCATGGCGGCCGCGCACAGGATGCAGCAGGTTAGGGCCGGGCTGGTATCAGCGTATGGTACCCGCCCGCAGCGGAGAGGCTCCGCACGGTAGTGCCGTGTGCAGTGTACGACATGGCGGCCACCTGCCGCCATGGACTTTTTGTCGTGCGTCTTTATTTACTGAGCAGACGCATACCCCGTTCCAGCCCGTCGATCGACAGGGGGAACATGCGGTTGTTCATCAATTGCCGCATCACGCCAATCGACTGGCGGTATTGCCACAGGCCTTCTGCTTCCGGATTGAGCCAGATGAATTTCGGGAACGCCTGGGTAAAGCGCGCCAGCCACGTCGATCCCGCTTCCTCGTTGTCGTATTCGACACTGCCTCCCGGCTGCAGGATTTCATAGGGGCTCATGGTGGCGTCGCCGACGAAAATCAGCTTGGTGTCGGACGGGTACTTGCGCAGCACGTCCCAGGTGGGAAAACGCTCGGCGTTGCGGCGCCGGTTGTTCTTCCACAAAGTGTCGTAGACGCAGTTATGGAAGTAAAAGAACTCCATGTTCTTGAATTCCGTCTTCGCCGCCGAAAACAGTTCCTCGGTGCGCTCGATATGGTCGTCCATGCTGCCGCCCACGTCAAACAGCATCAGCACCTTGATGCGGTTCTTGCGCTCGGGCCGCATCCGGATGTCGAGGTAGCCCGCATTGTTGGCCGTGGCGGCAATGGTGGCGTCCAGGGCCAGTTCGTCTTCCGCGCCTTCGCGCGCGAACTTGCGCAGGCGGCGCAAGGCTACCTTGATGTTGCGCGTGCCCAGTTCGCGCTCGCCGTCGTAATCCTTGTAGCTGCGCGCTTCCCACACTTTCACTGCCGTGCGGCTGCCGCCCTTGCCGCCGATGCGGATGCCTTCCGGATTCGTGCCGCCATTGCCGAATGGCGAGGTGCCGCCCGTGCCGATCCACTTGCTGCCGCCCTCGTGGCGCTCCTTCTGCTCCTTCAGCAGCTGGTTCAGGCGGTCCATCAGCTTGTCGTAGCCGAACTTCTCCAGCTGCGCCTTCTGCTCCTCGGACAGTTCGCGCTGCATGCGTTTCAGCAGCCAGTCGAGGGGAATCGCCGCGTTCGTCTCGAAGGCCGCGTTGACACCCTTGAAGTACTGGGCAAACGCGCGGTCGAACTTGTCGAAATGGGCTTCATCCTTGACCAGGGTCAAACGTGACAGATAGTAGAAATCGTCCATCGAAGCATCGATGACGTTCTTTTGCAGCGCCTCAAGAAGCGTCAAAAATTCCTTGATCGAGACGGGAATCTTCGCATCCTTGAGCGTGAAGAAGAAATCGATCAGCATGGCGCTTCCTCTGTCGCTGCCTCGGTCCCCTCACCTCCTGCGCAAGGCAGGGCGGCGATAGGGCGCTGCGCCAGCTTGTAGCGCAGATGGGCGGCAATTTCCGGCCACTCGCCGCGCGTGATGCTGTACATGACCGTGTCGCGCACGGTGCCGTCGCGGCGCAGCGCATGGTGGCGCAGCACGCCATCCTTCTTCGCGCCCAGGCGTTCGATGGCCGCCTGCGAGGCATGGTTGAAGTTATCTGTGCGAAAACCCACCAGTGCGCAGCCGAGCGTGTCGAAGGCGTGCGCCAGCAGCAGCAATTTGCAGGTGGTGTTGACGTGGCTGCGCTGGCAGCGCTTCGCATACCAGGTGTAGCCGATTTCCAGGCGGCCAATACTTGCTATCACGTCGTGGTAGCTGGTGGTACCGAGCACCTCGCCGCTGGCCGCGTCGACGACGGCAAAGGCGAAGCGCGAAGGGCGCATCTCGATGCCCTTGAAAATGTACTGGTCCACCTGGTCCGGTTCGGGCACGGAGGTGACGCGCAGTTTCCACAGCTCGCCATCCGTGGCCGCCGCGCGCAAGCCGGGCGCGTGGTGCGGCGCCAGCGTTTCGAGGCGGATACCGTGCAGTTGCAGGGGCACGAAGACCTTGTCCGGGCTGATGTCGTTCACCGGCGCTCCTTAGCGGTTGGTGCGCGACATGAACATCAGGCGCTCGAACAGATGCACGTCTTGCTCGTTTTTCAGCAGCGCGCCATGCAGCGGCGGTACGACAGCCTTGTTGTCCTTGCTGCGCAGGGCTTCGGCCGGGATGTCTTCAGCCAGCAGGAGCTTGAGCCAGTCGAGAAATTCCGAGGTCGACGGTTTTTTCTTCAGGCCCGGCACATCGCGCACTTCATAGAAGGTTTGCAGCGCCTGCGCCAGCAATTCCTGTTTCAGGTGCGGGTAGTGGACGGCGACGATCTGCTCCATCGTGTCCTTGTCCGGGAATTTGATGTAATGGAAGAAGCAGCGGCGCAAGAAGGCGTCCGGCAATTCCTTCTCGTTGTTCGAGGTGATGATGACGAGTGGACGATGGCGCGCCGTGACCATTTCGCGCGTTTCGTAGACATAGAATTCCATGCGGTCCAGTTCGCGCAGCAAGTCGTTGGGGAATTCGATGTCGGCCTTGTCGATTTCATCGATCAGCAGCACCACCGGTTCGGGCGCCGTGAACGCCTGCCACAGCACGCCCTTGACGATGTAGTTCTGGATATCACGCACGCGCTCGTCGCCCAGTTGCGAATCGCGCAGGCGCGACACCGCGTCGTATTCGTACAGGCCCTGCTGCGCCTTGGTGGTTGATTTGATATGCCATTGCATCAGCGGCATGTTCAGCGCGGCCGCCACTTCCTCGGCCAGCATGGTCTTGCCCGTGCCCGGTTCGCCCTTGATCAGCAAGGGGCGCTGCAAGGTCAGCGCCGCATTCACGGCCAGTTTCAGGTCGGCGGTGGCGACATAGCTGTCGGAACCATCGAAGCGTTGGCCTTGCTGGGTGTGCTGTGCTTGCATGAGCGGTCTGCCAAAGTAGGGAAAGGGAGAGTATAAACAGAACTGTGGCGCACCGCCACGCGGACGGCCTGTGCCCGCAGGGCGATTGCATGAAGGATTAGTGCTCGGTTTGGCCGTAGGGCAAAAATATTGCTTGTAAACCTGCCAAGAAAGGCGTTTACTTTCAATATTTGGACGCGCAAATGGCAAACGA